>JAAAOQ010000175.1 GCA_009908845.1 Gammaproteobacteria bacterium | reverse complement strand
CAGCGTTGTTACAACTCGTTGGAATAGAATGACTATTCGGCCTCGTTGTGCCTTGCTGGCCTGTTTGCGATCAGGCACGCGGGACGCACCCTGGCGGCCGTCCAACTGCGGTTTCTAGGTTGAATCAGCCCACCGCAGCTGAATCGTCGCACCATTAACCGCTGCATGGAAGCCGCCGACGACGCGGCCGTCAGCATCCACTGCTGGAGGGAACCAGCGCCTACATCAGTCAGGCATGTGCCGTATTCATCTGCCGCACTCATCCGCCGCGTTCATCCGGCGAGACAGCAAGAGCGAGCGGCAGCCGAGCCTGACATCCATTGCCGACATCATTTGCATACGGCTCGCAGCGCAGCGCAATCTCGAGCTTGCAAAGGTGTAGTTTTGACACTAACTTTGAGCTAGAAGCGGTCGCTGGCCGCTGCCCAGAGTAGGTAACTGCTCAGCTGAAGTGGGATTTTGAAACCGCCAGGCCCCTAGCCGTCGGTTCGGACCGCTCTTCAGTTGAGTGCAACAGCGCAACCATGCCCGACTCAAGATGACCGATTCGCGCGAAGACACCGACCAGCCCTACTGCTACCGCTATCCGCATCCGGCTGTGACCACCGACGTCGTGCTCTTCACGATCCGAGACGACGCGCTGCAGCTGCTGCTGATCGAGCGCGGCAACGAGCCGTTCAAGGGCAGCTGGGCGTTGCCAGGTGGCTTCGTCGACATCGATGAAGACCTCGACGACTGCGCCGCGCGCGAGCTCGCCGAGGAGACCGGTGTCGAGAATCTTTATCTTGAGCAGCTCGGGACCTTCGGGCGACCGGGGCGCGACCCGCGCGAGCGCGTCATCAGCGTCGCCTACCTCGCCCTGGCACCGGAAGAACAGCTGTCAGTGCGCGCCGGCGATGATGCGGCCGCTGCGGCCTGGTTCCCGGTCAAGGCCCTGCCACCGCTCGCATTCGATCACGACGAGGTTATCGCCGTCGCCCATCGGCGGCTGATCTCGAAGCTGGACTATTCGACCATCGCCTTCCAATTGCTGCCGGAAACCTTCACGCTCGGCGAGCTGCAGCAGGTCTACGAGACCCTGGTTGATGCCGAGATCGATAAGCGTAACTTCCGAAAGTGGGCCCAGGCACTGGAGCAGATCGAAGCGACCGGCGAGCTGCGGCGCCGCGGCAAGCACCGGCCGGCTCGCGTCTACCGCCTCACCGGGCGCGATCGGATTGCCTACTTGAAATGAGCGCGCGCGCACGGGGCCGGACCGATACGATCGGGTCCGGCCACAGGCGCCAAGCGCAGCGAGGTATCAGCGCCCCTCAATGCAGGGAGCCCGGAGATTCAGTATGAACACCGCCAACGCCGAAACCCCCGTCCGCGACCGCATCGAGGTCCCGGCCCACCCCACCTGGCCCGCCCTCGACGAGACCGCGAAGGAGGCGCTCAAAGACCGGATCAAGCGCCTGCTCGCCGAGCAGGATGCGGTCCTGGTCGCGCACTACTATGTCGACGGTGATCTCCAGGCGCTGGCCGAGGAGACCGGCGGCTACGTCGCCGACTCGCTGGAAATGGCGCGCTTCGGCAGCGAGAGCGGCGCGAAGACCCTGGTGGTCTGCGGCGTGCGCTTCATGGGCGAGACGGCCAAGATCCTGAACCCCGAGAAGCGGGTGCTGATGCCAACGCTGCAGGCGACCTGCTCGTTGGACGAGGGCTGCCCGGCGGACGCCTTCAGCGCCTTCTGCGCCGCCCATCCCGATCACACCGTGGTCGTCTATGCCAACACCAGCGCCGAGGTCAAGGCGCGCGCCGACTGGGTCGTGACCTCGAGCATCGCCCTGCCGATCGTCAAGCACCTGCACGCGCGCGGTGAGAAGATCCTCTGGGCGCCGGACAAATACCTCGGCGGCTATGTGCAGCGGATGACCGGCGCCGACATGCTGCTCTGGGACAGCGCCTGCGTCGTCCACGAGGAGTTCAAGGGGTTCGCGCTCGACCGGGTGCGCCGGCTGCATCCGGATGCGGCGGTGCTAGTCCATCCGGAATCACCCGAGGAGGTCATCGATCAGGCCGATGTCGTCGGCTCGACGACACAGCTGATCAACGCCGTGCGCGACCTGCCCAACGATGAATTCATCGTTGCCACCGACGAGGGCATCTTCTGGAAGATGCACCAGCTCGCGCCGGACAAGCAGCTGATCGCGGCCCCGACCGCCGGCGAAGGCGCCACCTGCGAGAGCTGCGCGCATTGCCCTTGGATGGCGATGAACGCACTGCAGAACCTGGCCGCCGTGCTCGAGCGCGGCGATCAGGAGATCCGCATTGACGAGTCGATCCGCCAGCGCGCGGTGATCCCGATCCAGCGCATGCTCGACTTCGCGCGCGAGCACGGCATCGGCCAGCGCCGCGATACGCGTTGAGCCTGCCGACAGCGCCAGTCGCAGACACCGCCAGCCGATAATCGCTTATGAGCCGTCGCAACGCATCCCCGCAGCCACCTGAGATCGAGCGGTTGCTCGAGCTCGACCGACGCCATGCCTGGCACCCCTACACCTCGACCATCGACCGCGACCCGGTCTATCCGGTCCGGGCCGCGCACGGCTGCGAGCTCGAGCTGATGGACGGCCGCCGATTGATCGACGGCATGGCCTCCTGGTGGTGCGTGATCCACGGCTACAACCATCCGGCGCTCAATCAGGCCGCGCGCGAGCAGCTCGAGCAGATGGCGCACGTGATGTTCGGCGGGCTGACCCACGCCCCGGCCGTGGGGCTGGTCGAGCGGCTGGTCCGGATCACACCCGAGCCCTTGCAGCATGTGTTCCTCTGCGACTCGGGCTCGGTCGCGGTCGAGGTCGCGATGAAGATGGCGATGCAGTATCAGCAGGCCCGCGGCGAGACGCGCCGCGCGCGGTTTCTGACCCTGCGCTCCGGCTACCACGGCGACACCTTCCATGCGATGTCGGTCTGCGACCCGGTGACCGGCATGCACCACCTGTTCAACCAGGTGCTGCCGCAGCAGTTCTTCGCGCCGGCGCCGACGCCGCGCTTCGGCGAGCCCTGCAGCGACGCCGAGATCGCCGAGTTCGAGCAGCTGATCGAGACCCATCGCGACGAGATCGCAGCGGTGATCCTCGAACCGATCGTCCAGGGCGCCGGCGGCATGCGCTTCTACTCGGCCGAGTACCTGCGGCGCGTGCGTGAGCTGTGCGACAAGCACGGCGCGCTGCTGATCGCCGACGAGATCGCGACCGGCTTCGGCCGCACCGGCAAGCTGTTCGCCTGCGAGCACGCCGGCATCAGCCCGGACATCATGGCGCTCGGCAAGGCGCTGACCGGCGGCTATCTGACCTCGGCGGCGACCCTGGCGACCGAGCAGGTCGCCGAGACCATCTCCAGCGCCAAGCCGGGCGCCTTCATGCACGGGCCAACCTTCATGGGCAATCCGCTCGCCTGCGCGATCGCCAATGCCAGTATCGATCTGCTGCTCGCTCCTCATTCGAGCTCGGCCCCAGCGTCACCAACTGGCACCCGCCCAATCCCGACCGATCGTGCCGGCCCGAGCACCACCGCCAGCCCAAGCTCCAACGCAAGCCCTGACACCGATGATCTGGCCATCGCGGCAAATGGCCACGCCGATAGCCATGGCACCAACAGCCACGAACGCGAACACCTGATTCACGGCCGCCGCGCCGAAGGCCAAGCCTGGCAGGCCAACATCGCCCGCATCGAGCGCGCCCTGGCGGCCGGCCTTATGCCCTGTCAGGATTTGCGTGGAGTCGCCGAGGTCCGCGTGCTCGGCGCCATCGGCGTAGTCGAGATGGCGCAGCCAGTGCCGATGCGCGCCATCCAGAGCCGTTTCGTCGAGCGCGGGGTCTGGGTGCGCCCGTTCGGGCGCCTGGTCTATCTGATGCCGCCGTTCGTCATCAGCGATGCCGAACTGCAGCGGCTGACCGCAGCGGTTGTCGAGGTGCTCGCCGAGCAAGTGCCCCGAGTGCCAGATCGGCCCTAACGCTCATGGCACGGTGCCACCCTGGACGATGCATCCCGCGTGATTCACGGTAACCGGCATGGCTGAGCCGCCGGTACAGGAGGACCACGCAGTAACGGCTTCCTTCCCGTCTACGAAGGCAGGCCCGATTGACTAACATTGCAGGCACGCCTCGGTGATCCGATGCAAGCCGCGGCGCGAAGCATCGGTGTTGGCTGTTTTTGCTTGTCGCCCCGGAGATCCCACAATGATCGTCGTCGACACTCAACCGACCCTGACGGAGCTGCGCCCGGTGTTCCGTTTGGGGGTGGATGCCTATCACCAGATGATCAACGCTGGGATCTTCGATGAAGACGATCGCGTCGAGCTGATCGAAGGGGAGCTCCGCGCGATGCCGCCTAGCAAACCGAACCACGCCGGTAAGAACAAACGACTGAATCGGTTGCTAACCCGCGGTGCTGGAAACGACGCTTTGGTCGCCGTCCAAGACCCGCTCACGTTACGCCCCGACTCGGAGCCCGAGCCGGATCTGATGCTGCTGCGTCCGCGCGAAGACTTCTATGAGAATGCGAATCCAACGCCCGCCGACACCCTGCTGGTGATCGAGATCTGCGATACCTCGCTGCGCTACGATCAGGAGATCAAGATCCCCCTTTACGCCGCTCACGGCGTCCCCGAGGTCTGGCTCCTCGATCTGAAGCAACAGCGTTTGGAGATCTATCGAGAGCCAGGGGCAGACGGCTATCGCGTGATGCTGCGGCCAGACCCGACAGAGATGGTAACGCCCATGCTACTGCCGAGTTTGTGCATTCCTGTTACTGAGATCTGGTAGACGGTGTAGTGATCGCATCCACTTCGCTCGCATCACCTGCGTTGGGGAATTCGGTGTCCCGGCATCCATCCGGCGATAGGCTCAAGGTTCGCAGTTCCCTTTCACCCGAGGCTCGCCATGACCCTGACCGCTGAACGCACTGTCGACTCATCGGCTCGCGGCCCCGCGCTTCGAGCCACGCAAGCGGACGATCAAGTCGTCGTGCTCGATCACGCCGAGTGGAACGACTACGAGCGTCTGCTCGAGATCCGCGGTGAATCTGCGACCCCGAGGCTGACCTTCATCGACGGAGTGCTGGAGCTGATGACGCCCTCTTGGTCTCATGAGACTGACAAGAAGACCCTTGCCCGTCTGATTGAGACCTGGGCTTTCGCGATGGACGTTGCCTTGAGCGGAGCCGGCTCCTGGACCATTAAGTCGACACTGGCTAAACGCGGCGCAGAGCCGGACGAGTGCTATCTGCTCGAGCCCATCAACGACGAGCCCAGCCGGCCAGATATCGCCATTGAGGTCGTGCGCTCGAGCGGCGTATTGAACAAGCTTGAGGTCTATCGTGCGCTCGAGGTGCCCGAGGTCTGGTTCTGGAAGGATGGGCGGCTCGACTTCTACGGCCTCGACGGCGACCAGTACCAATCCCTCGAGCGCAGCCGGAAGCTGCCGTCGCTCGATCCCGCGCTGATCGAATCCTGCATGACCGCGCCGACGCAGACTGAGGCGATCCAGCAGTTACGCCGATCGCTAAAAGCAGCTCGTTAAGGCCTCGCGGCAGCGAGCAGCGCCCGGCAACCGAGTACCAAGCGAACCTCCAGCCCGAGCTTGTCCCCGACGCCGAAGCCGTTCGCGCCGCAATCGCGAAAGAAGCACAGCCCGTCGACGCCCGCAGCGAAGGCGAGTTCGTCGGTCTCTATACCGGCGACGAGGCCGAGCGGCCCGGCACCATCCCCGGTTCCCTCCACCTGCCGTATGACTGGGTCAGCAACGATGGCTCGGGCAAGCTGCGCGGCCCGGGCGCGCTCGAGGCGCTTTTCAATGCTCGAGGTGTCGACACCGACGGCGAGCAGATCCATTTCTGCCACAGCGGCAACCGCGCCGCGCTGACCTGGTTTGCCGCCTACGGCGTGCTCGGCAACGAAGACGCCCTGCTCTACGATGGGTCCATGATGGAGTAGGCGCACGATGACTCCCTCCCGATTCGCGCCGAGATCGAGCTCTGCGAGGCCTGCTAGTTGTTGGGAGCGCTGAGACGCTGGTCCCGGGCACATGGGTCGCACAACTCCAGGGGGTCGGCGGCAAATATCTTCGGCGAGTTTGCGCGCACCTTCGGTAGCGGTTTCTGGCTGGAGCACAGCAAATGCCTCTGCACCAACGCGGGCCACGATATCGCTTCCCTCTCGTACGCGCTCCGCAACCATCTTCAAGACCGAGCGTTACACGCGGTCGTCCCTTAAGCGTTGATGTTTGCTTCCGGCTGGACCCTGATGCTTGTCTGGATGTTCCCGTCCTAGCCACTTGGACCTACTAGATCCTTGGTCTTCAGATAGTCGAGCGATTTGTCGCTTCGCTAAGGCAATTGAGCGGTGATAGTTTCTCCGGAGACGACCGTAACGGGAACCTCCTTGCCGGCTGCGATCACGCGGTAATCCCCGGGCGGAAGAACGATCGCGTCGTCACCGGTAAGGCCACGGGAGACTGTTTGGTCTTCCTCGTCAAGCACGGCATAAGGGGTCGCCACAGCGCGCGCCATTGCCGCAGCTAGGTCACCCGCATTGGTGGCTTCGAAATACGCGCCGCCGCCGGCGGCTGCCCAGCTCTCAAACGTGCGTGCGAGATCGGCATCGCCGATCGCGAAGCCGACGATATTGATCCGGATATCCCAGCCGGCACTGCGCAACGCCTCAATCGCGCTGGCGGCGTCTCCTTCGCAGGTTTCCTCGCCGTCAGTCAGCACGATGAGGACGCGCTGCCCTGGTACACCGGCCAGATCCGAGCGCGCAGCGGCGATCGAGGCACCAAGCGGCGTGCGCGCAAGGTTCATGGCGTTGATCCCCGAAATGGTCTTCGCGGTCGTCGTCGGATCGAGGGGTGCAAGCGGGATCTCGAGGTCCGTGCGGCAGGAATCGGCTTCGCGGTGGCCGAAGACGCGCAGCACAAACCCCGTACCGAGAGGAATCGTTTCAGTTACGAGATCGTTCAGGGTGCGCTTGGCGATCTCGATGCGGCGCTCACCGCCAAGGCGTTGAAGCATGCTGCCCGAGGCGTCAAGAATAATCTCGACAGCGTCATTGCTGCCAAGCGTCACCTGACGCTGCGTGACCACTAACTCGCCAGGCGGAACCTCGCTCAGCACGACGGCGAGGGCCTCCTCGGCCAAGGTCACCCCGCCGCGTGTCCGGTAGATCAGTCTGTAGTCGCCGACATTGGCCGGTGCCACCAGCTCGACGCTCGGCTCATTCGGATCGACATAGCTGTAGCTGTATTCGGCACCGTCCCCATCGACGATAAAGATGAGATCACCGGCATTGCCGGCACCAGACCAGTCAACGGAGAAACGCATTCGCGATTGCACTTCGCTCGGACCATCGATGCCGACACGGGCTTCGACGATGTCGATCGGCGTCCGCCCGATCACGCTATCATTTGAGACATAGACAACATCATAGGCTCCGAGCGTTTCACCAGCGCGTAAGGTCAGCTTGTTTCCGCTGGCGTTGCCGACATAGGAATACGAGCCAATTCCTCTGCGCGCATCGCCACCGCGGTCGGCGAAGGTGATGAGATCGCCGGTGTTGTTCGGGCCTTCGAACGCGACTTCAATACTACCGCCCGCGTGGATGCGGGCCGGCACACTAACGGTCGCCTCGATGGAACCGACGGTGACCGGATGACGGGCGAGAATGGTATCGCCGCTGCGATAGATGATGTCGTACTCGCCTGGCTCAGCCGGTGCACGCAGGCTGCGACTCCCCTGCTCGGCGCCTTGCACATAGCCATAGCTCGAGCCGCGGATAAAGGCACTGCCCCGCTGCGCCCAGGTGATCTGGTCATTGCGACTCGCCGGTCCGCTCCACTTGATCTCGAAGGCCTCGCCAGCGCCGACCGTATCCGGCCCGGACACGCTCGCTTCCGGCATCACCACGGTCAACGGCGCTGTGGCCCGAACCGCGCGCTCGAACAGGTAGACGATCACATAGCGTCCCGGCGCCTCAGGCGCCTCGATGCCTTCGGGATTGTTCCGGACATAGGCATAGGAGACTCGCCGGGCGCCTTCCTGATCCGGCCGGATCTCGAGGAGTCCACCAGTCTCCTGCGGCGCGTTCCAGCTCACCTCGATCCGCTGACGAATGTGCGCCTCGGCCGGCGCTTCAATCGAATAGCCCTGCCCATAGGCCGTGGTGACCAGCCCTTTAAAGGTCGGCCTAACACGTTGTAAATTCTAGGCATCTTCTGGCGACCCTGGAGCTGATGCGCGAATGTTTGACGGTGTTCTGGAGCGTTTTGCCGAGCGCGCGCCGGCGAGCGTGATGGTGCGCGGCCTGCTGGAGCGGCTGCTCAACGCCGAGCGGCTCGACTGTTGGTTCGCGTCGACGGCCGGGGCGCAGTACACCCGCCAGATCCTGTTCTCCTCGCTGGTCGGACTGATGCTGCAGGTCATCTGCCGGGTGCAGGCCAATGTCAATGCCG
This sequence comes from Gammaproteobacteria bacterium, assembly GCA_009908845.1. Lineage (GTDB taxonomy): Bacteria > Pseudomonadota > Gammaproteobacteria > Chromatiales > Chromatiaceae > Lamprobacter. Next base: position 721 of record JAAAOQ010000175.1, on the reverse strand, counting down.
CCTATCGGGCGTCGTCGATCGCCGCCTCGATCGTGGCCGTCTATGACAAGCTCAAGGGGGTCGAGGTGTCGACCGCGCAAGGGCTGGTGCGCTTGACCGCCGAGGATGCCGCCGGGCTGATCGATGAACTCGGCGGTGCCCGAGCCGAGCGCCTGCCGGGCTATCGCCTCCTGTACCTTGACGGCAATTGCTTGGCGGCCAGCGAACGGCGGCTCAAGCCGCTGCGCGACAGTGCCGCGGCGCCCTTGCCGGGCAAGTCGCTGGTGGTCTTCGATGACGCCCGGGGCCTGCTCAGCGATGTCTTCCCGTGCGCCGATGGTCATGCCCAGGAGCGCAGCCTGCTCGATGAGGTCGCCGAGACGGTGCAGGCCAACGACCTGTGGATCGCCGATCGCAATTTCTGTGTCACCGCCTTCTTGGCCGCCATCGCCCGCCGGCAGGCCGCCTTCCTCATCCGCCATCACACGGGGCTCACGATCAAGCCGCTCAGTGCCCTGCAACCGGCCGGCGCCGGGGCGGATGGGCCGCTGTTCGAGCAGGCCGTGCAGGTCACCGATGCCGAGGGGCACACCTGGACTTGGCGGCGCATCGTGCTCGAGCTCGAGCAGCCCACTCGCAACGGCGATCAGCAACTGACCGTCTTGACCAACCTGCCCGCGGACCAGGCCGATGCCGCCACGGTGGCCGAACTCTACCGCAGCCGTTGGACCATCGAGACGGC
>JAAAOQ010000256.1 GCA_009908845.1 Gammaproteobacteria bacterium | reverse complement strand
AAATGCCGCCGAACACCAGAATCGCGACGATGATCGCGACCGGATGCAGATCCACGACCTCCGAGAACAACAAGGGCACCAGGACATTGCCATCGAGGGCTTGGATCACAAAGTAGGCCACCGTCAGCCAGACGAACTCCGGCCCCCAACCCCACTGGAACCAGGCGATTAGCATCACCGGCACGGTCACCACCAAGGCGCCGATGTACGGGATGATCACGGACAGGCCGACCAGCACCGAAAGCAGCATCGCGTAGTTGAGCCCGAACAGGCTAAAGGTCGCGAAGCTCACCGCCCAGACGATCAGGATCTCCCAGACCTTGCCCCGAACATAGTTGGAAAACTGCTGGTCAACCTTGTGCCAGACATTGCCGGCGATGGCGCGATGGCGCGGCAGCCAACGGCGAAACCAGCTCAGGATCAGGTCCTTGTCCTTGAGGAAGAAAAACACCAGCAGCGGCATCAGGATCAGGTAGATGAGCAGCGTGATCACGCTGACCACCGACGAAACCGATTGCGAGAGCAGCTGCTGGCCCAGCCCGGCGAGCTCGCGGCGCAGGCTGTCGATCAGCTCGGCGATCTGAGCCTCGGTCAGCAGGTCCGGGTAGCGCTCCGGCAGCTGCATCAACAACTGCTGGCCATGCGCGAGCATGCCCGGCAGCTGCTGCACCAGATCACTGATCTGGCGCGAGACCGCCGGCAGGACGCCGAACAGCATCGACAGGACGAACAGCATGAACAGCACGAACACCACCAACACCGAGAGCCAGCGCGGCCAGCCGTGGCGGATCAGCATGCCGACCACACCCTCCAATAGATAGGCGATCACGATGCTCGCCAGCACCGGGGTCAGCATCCGACCCAGGAACAACAGCACCGCGAACAGGATCAGCAGCGCCGAGACCAGGAAGACGATCTGCGGGTCGGAGAAGTAGCGTTGAAGCCAGCGGTTCAGGGCCTGCATCGATTGCTTCGGTCGAGATAGATCAGCCGCGGATAGGGAGAGTCGAGGCGCCAGCGCAGGTCCGATCGTAAGGCATCATGCATCACGGCTCTTGGGCGTCTGATTTGGATAGGGCCTCGTAGTGGGCGCTGAACAGGCACTCCAGCTCATCGATCACCGCCCCCGCATCGCGTCCCTGCAGCACGTGCGCTGCCATCAGCGACGAGGTCTCGTGCAGCATCTCCCCCGGGTCGAGCATTGGGTAGACGCGCCGCAGCCGTTTGATCGCAGCGACAACGCTTTCGTCCTGAGGCCGCGGCTCGGGACGAGGCTGCTGCGCCAGCGCATCAGTCTCGTCCTTCTGGTTCGACGGTCGCTTGTCGCTCTCTGCGCCGCCAGCCGTCAGGAATTGCGCGAAGGCGAGCAGCGTCGTCCGATCCCGCGGCTCCAGTGCGCGGAAGAGCTTCAGCAACCGGCGCTCTTCCGACGAGGCGCGCTCCATCGGGATCATTTCGGCCATCCCCGGTCAACGCGACCCGGCGTTCTATTTGAGCATACGGCCCTTGCAGTAGGTCCTAGCGAATTCAAGCAGCTCCTCCATCACACGGATCTTGAACTTCTGCTTTTGATGAACGAACGAGAACGGCCGGAACAGCGGCGGCTCGAGCCTCAATGCGACGAGGGTCCCGAGCTTGAGCTCTTTCTGAACCGTTGCCTTGGAGACGATCGACACCCCCATGCCAGCCTCGACAGCGCCCTTAACGGCCTCCGGGCTGCCCAGCTCCATCGCCACCTTGAGCACACCCGCCCCGCCGAACATCCCGTCGAGATAATCATTGATGACCTCGCGCGTTCCCGACCCCTCCTCCCGACAGATGAAGGGGTAGTCGAGCACGCGCCGACAGGCGACGGGGCCTAGGGGCGCCAGGTCGTGGGTCGGCGGCACGATCGCGACCAGTTCGTCCTGCTTGCAGGTCTCGACCACGAGGTTGCGGTTGGACACCGGCGACTCGACCACGCCGAGATCGATCGCATTGCGCTCGACCAGGGAGACGATACCCTCACTATTGGAGACCTTCAGATGGATCGCGATCTCGGGATAGCGCTTCTTGAAGTCGCCGAGCAGGGTCGGAAGCATGTACTCGGCGATCGTCGTACTGGCACCGATCGTCAACGAGCCGCTGATATCGCCGGTGAGCTCGCGCACGCCCTGCTCCATCTCGGCGTAGAGCGCGAAGATGCGATCCGCATATTCAAATACCCGCTTACCGGCATCGGTCAAGCTGATGCGGTTGCGCCCCCGATCGAACAGCCGCGTGTTGAACTGCTCTTCCAGCTGTCGGACCTGAAAGGTCACCGCCGGCTGCGTCATATGCAGCGCCTCGGCCGCTTTCGTAAAGCTCATCAGCCGGGCAACGGTGTGAAACACCTGCAGTCTGCGGTCTGCCATGGTCTCCTCAATGCCGAGCCCATCCTACTGATTTATAGCATAAGCCCTTCTAACCCAGCCTGGCTCAACAGGGTAAGCTGCGTTATTTGTCGCTCGTCTAGGCGGAATGATGGGGCCGGTCTGCTCCGCATAAAGAACGAAATAGCAACAGGGCTGGCTTTCTACAACACCCTGGTGTAGATTCACCACAGCATCCAGATCGGTAAAAGAAACGCAACAAAGCGCTCACCGGGGCCTGAGGAGGTCACTGCATGTTCGAGAAGCACCAAGCCGGTCGGTCGTACCCAAGGGTCGCAGGGCTGATCATGAGTCTTTGCATTGTCCCGCAGGCGTTTGGATCGGGCTTCGCAGTCCCCGAGATCTCGACGGCAGGTGTTGGAATGGCGAATGCACTGGTCGCCAACCCACGCGATCGAGGTGCCGTTCCGTACAATCCGGCCGCTATGGCCTTCCATCAAGGCAGCTGGCTAAGCATCGGCAGCCTACTGATCGGACCGAGCTTCTCGGTCGAGACCGCCAGCGGCAGCCATGACAGCGAGGGTGCCGATTGGCTCGCGGCACCGATGGTCCAGGCCGCAATCCGGCTCGACGAGCGCTGGTGGGCCGGCCTCAGCATCAACGCCCCTTTCGGCCTCGAGACCCGCTGGAGCACTGGTACCTTTCCGGCACTTGCAGGCAGCGCGGCGCTGCCAGGCCCGGAACCAACACGGAGCAACCTCGAGATCCTGGATTTCACGCCGACGGTCACCTACACGGTCTCCGATGAGCTTGCGGTCTCTGCCGGTGCGGACATCTACTGGGTCAAATCGGCCGAGCTGGACTCATCGATCACCGCACTGGAGGGCGACGGCACCGGCTGGGGCTTCAACCTGAGCGCGCTCTACGTGACCGGACCGTTCAGCGCCGGAATCAACTTTCACTCCAGCGCGACCGCCCGGGTCGACGGGACCTATAGCGCGCTCGAACCGACCATGGTCATAGCCGGCGCCTTGCCACCGAGCCAGACCGCGGAGCTCGATCTGGAGATCCCCTGGCGTCTGCAGCTCGGCGTCCGCTACGAGTTCACACCGGCGCTCGCTGTCGAGTTCGACTGGACGCGCAACGGATGGAGCAGCTTCGACGAGATCAAGGTGATAGGCGACCTGGACGGATCAACGATCCTTCGGGACCGAAACGAGTGGGACGATGCGAATGCCTATCGGCTAGGCCTGACATACCAGCTGCAAGACCGGACCCAGCTCCGATTCGGTTATTCGTATGACGAGACGCCACAAGGCGACGGGCACTTCAGCGCCAGGGTCCCCGACAGTGATCGCCATCTATTCGGTGTCGGCGTGGGCCACGACCTCGGCAACGGCTGGCAGGTAGAGGCTGGCTACATGTATGTGTTATTCGAGGAGCGCAACTATCGGAGCAGGACGCCCTATACCCTCGGCGGCGAGATCAACGGCACCGACGCTATCGACGGTGATTACGACGCTCATGCCCACCTGATCGGGTTGGAGATCAGCCGATCGTTCGACGGACCCTGACACAGGGACACCCTCAGCCTAGGCATCCGACACCGCTATTGTTCCCCAATGCGCGGCCATGCCGCCGTGGGACGTTGACGGCCGCTCCAGAGGAGCGGCTTTCTCTTCGCTGCTGCTCACCTCTGAAGCCCCGTTGAGAGCAATCCGAGGCGGAAGCAGACCAACGATGCCGGATCAGATGTAGAGACAGATGTCGCTCTCGCCAGCGAACTCGAAGAACGCCGCGGCGCCGGCGTATTCGATACCGTCGATGAACTCGGATGAATCCATATCGAACAGATCCACGGTCATCTGACAGGCGATCAGCTTGACGTCAGCCTCTTGGCATAGATCGCGCAGGTCTTCGATGCTGGCGACCCCTTTGTCCTTCATCTTCTTCTTCATCATCCCGGTCATCATGCCCTGCATGCCCGGCAGGGTCATGCCCAGCACTGGGAACCACTTATCCATGCCCATGGGCATCGGCATCCCGGGGTTACCGAGCGGGGTGACCTGCAGGTCCAGCTTCTTCTTCAACAACTGCAGGCCATAGAAGGTGAAGAAGATCTGGGACTCGTAGCCGAGCGCAGCAGCGGTCGACGCCAGGATGAAGGGTGGGTAGGCCCAATCGAGCGAGCCCTTGGTGGCGATGATGGCCAGTTTCTTTTCGTCCATCGTTTCCTCCCGTTGGAGCCCGTTCGCCGAGCCCCTGCTCATGTTATTTGAGGAGATCGAGCGCGGCTCAGGCCTTCTTGATCATGAAGTAGAACTTACCGCCGTCCTCTTTCGATTCCATCAGCTCGTTACCGGTCTGCTTGGAGAAGGCGTCGAAGTCCTTCACCGAGCCCGGATCGGTCGCAATCACATGCAGCACCTGACCCGCGTCCATGCTGTTGAGCGTCTTCTTCGCACGCAGGATCGGCAGTGGGCAGTTGAGGCCGCTTGCGTCGAGTTCTTGATCAAAGTCTGCCATCGCTTAAACCTCTATTTACGTTTGCAAACCAGCAAACTGTTTCTACCTAAGACCCACGTTTCTGCTTAAGTATTTCAGCACAAACGAAGCTTCTGATTTTTAGCCGAAACCGGCCAAAAAGGCAACATCGACGAGCAGCAACCGAGCCGGGACCGGGGCCGATCCGAGTGCTCAGCCGGACTCAAGCGGCGCAATCTCGTACCCGTGCCGCGCCCAAGCGATGATGCCGCCGCGCAGATTGATGGCGTTCTCGAAGCCCTGCTGGGCGAGGAACTGGCAGGTGTGGTAGGAGCGCGCGCCGCTGCGGCAGTAGACCACGACATCGCGATCGCGCGGCAGCTCGTTCGACCGCACCGGAATCACCGCCATGGGTATGTGGATGGCGTTCGGCAACGCCCCTTGCGCGACCTCCGACGGCGTGCGGACATCCACCAGCAGGATGTCATCGCCGCTCGTCAGCCGTGCTTGTAAGCTTTCGGAATCGATCTCTGTGACCACGGTTACGCTACCCAATCACCAAGTATTTCAGTATATTAACATGTCAGTATGCTTTCGTCTCCCCTGGAGGGGACACGACCGAGCACCAAATGGGGCGCGCTCGGCGTATGATCATTGGTCTGATCGCCGCGGTATTCCAGTCGTCAGCGTCGCCAGCATGATCGCTGGCCGCCGTGATGGACAGCGCTGCGACCGATATGGATCGGGCGAGCCCGAGACCGCGGCATCCTGCTTAACAGCATCCCGTCGGAAGAGACATCGCCAACGATGGAACATCTACCCATCTTTCTCGATATCAAAGCCAAGCCCTGCCTCGTCATCGGGGGTGGCCCGATCGCGCTCCGCAAGCTGGAGAACCTGCGCCGGGCCGGCGCCGCCATCACCGTCGTCGCCCCAGAGCTGACGGCCGAATTCCGCGCCCGAGTCGATGAATCCGAGATCCACTATCGGGCGCGGCGGTTCGAGGACGGAGACCTCGAGGGCATGCGCCTGGTCATCGCGGCCACCGATGACCGTGCCGTCAACCGCCACATCGGCGAGCTGGCCAATGCCCGCCAGATCCCGGTCAACGTCGCCGATCAACCCGAGGATTGCAGCTTCATCATGCCCTCGATCATCGACCGCTCGCCGGTTGTGGTCGCGGTCTCGACCGGCAGCGCTTCGCCGGTGCTCGCACGCATGATCCGCGCGCGCCTCGAATCACTGGTGCCGGCCGGTTACGGGCGGCTCGCCGAGCTCTGCGCCGATTACCGCGATAAGGTCAAGGCCCGCTTCGCGCAACAGCGCGACCGCCGCCGCTTCTGGGACCGGGTGCTCCAAGGCGGGGTCGCCGAGCGAATCTTCTCCGGCCATCTCGCCGAGGCGCATGTGGCGATGGAGAAGGAGCTCGCAGCGGGAACGCAGTCGAGCGTTGGCGAGGTGTACCTCGTCGGCGCCGGTCCCGGCGATCCGGACCTGCTGACCTTCCGCGCACTGCGGCTAATGCAGCAGGCCGATGTCGTGGTCTACGACCGGCTCGTGGCCAAGCCGATCATCGACATGGTGCGCCGGGATGCCGAGCACATCTATGTCGGCAAGCAGCGCAATCAGCATACGATGCGCCAGGAGGAGATCAACCGCCTGCTCGCACGGCTCGCCAAAGAGGGGCACCGGGTGCTCCGGCTCAAGGGTGGCGATCCATTCATCTTCGGCCGCGGCGGCGAGGAGATCGACACCCTGGCCGCAGAGGGCGTGCCATTCCAGGTCGTGCCCGGCATCACTGCAGCCAACGGCTGCGCCTGCTATGGCGGTATTCCGCTCACGCATCGCGACTACGCCCAGTCTGTGACCTTCGTCACCGGTCACCTGAAGGATCACAGCATCGATCTGAATTGGCCGCAGCTCGCGCAACCGAACCAGACCGTCGTCTTCTACATGGGGTTGGTCGGCTTGCCCAAGATCGTCGAGCAGCTCATCGCGCACGGCGTCTCACCGGAGATGCCGGTCGCGTTGGTGCAACAGGGGACCACCCACATGCAGAAGGTCTACGCTGGAACACTGGCGACGATCATCGACGAGGTCGAAACAGATCCCCCGGAGCCGCCGACCCTGATCATCGTCGGTGAAGTGGTGCGACTTCGGGATAAGCTGGCCTGGTTCAGTATCGAGCGTGACCCGGAGCAAGGCGCAACAACACCGATCCTGCCCGGCGACTGAGCCTGTCACCGCAAGGCTGGCACGGTCTTCAAGCGCAGCGCTCTTCTCACTGTGCTCAGGGCTCCTAATGCTGGTCTCAGCCAGTATCGCCGCCGAGAACAGGCCGCACAGCGCAACGCTCGCGATCGGGATCAGCGCCGACGGAGCCCCCTATGCCTTCACCCGGGCCGGCGTTCTCATGGGCCTGGAGATCGATCTAGCGCGCGCCCTGGCCACAGCGCTCGAGCGTGAGCTTCGGCTCCGGCGCCTGCCCGAGGGCCGGCTCATCGACGCGCTTCGCGGCGGTCGCATCGATCTGATGTTCTCCCGGCTGCCGCCCGCTGACCTGGACGCCTTTGGCCTCGCAACCAGCACGCCCGTGCTCGCGACTGGCCAAATGGCCCTCATCCGCAGCGACGACCTCAACCGGTTCCCACGCTTGCTCGATCTCGAGCTTTCCACCGCTCGGATCGGTTACGAGCGCGGCAGCTTGGGCGCTCGGCTGGTTCAGGCGCGGTTCGCGCGCGCGGAGCGGGTTCCACTCGCTGGACCCAAAGAAGGACTCGCCGCATTGCGAGCAGGCCAGATCGACCTCTTCATCCACGACGCGACGACGGCCTGGCGACTGGCCGCCGATCCGCGAGAAACCGAGCTTACCGCTCTCTACCGACCGCTGACCCACACCCGGCTGCGGGTGGTGATCCGCAGCGAGGATCGTCACCTAAAGCGCGAGATCGATCGCATCCTCGCCGAATGGCACCGTTCAGGACGGCTGAAAAGACTGATCGGCCGATGGGTGCCGGTCCAGATCCGGGTTGGATAGCCGATCATGGATCGGAATCGACTGGTGCAACCGTGGTCAGTCCAAGCTGCTCCCAGGCCTGCAAGCCGCCGCGGTACCATTTGAGCTTGTGCGCCGGATAGCCGAGGCCGAGCAGCGCCTTGATGTTCGTTGGCGATTGCCCGCACCAGGCGCCGTTGCAGAAGAACACCAGCGTCTTGACATTGGCGAAGTCCCAGAGGCCGTCGATCGACACCGCCGCGAATTCCAACTGCAGGATCTCGGCGATTTGCTGGGGACTCGCATAGGCCGGGTCCAAGCGCGTGTAGGGGATATTGACCGAGCCTGGTATGGTTCCGCGCTGGACCCACTCGCTGGTGCGCGAGTCGATCACGAGGACCTCGCTCGGCGCTGCCGCAGCTTGCTGCAGATACATGATCAGCTCGAGCTCGCCCACAGTCTCGACCCCCGGCGCGATCTGCATCGGCTGAACACAGTAGGGCGGACAGGGCCGCGCCGTCTTCTGGTAAGGCGAGACGATGGTGTGCGCCGGGTCCTGATGGCGCATCAGCAAGACGCTCTGCTCGCCATGCGGGACCTCGACATAGGGCAGCGTCGGGGTAATCTTGACCTCAAGGGCGTCGAGATCAAAGAGCCCCGCGCTCGGATCAGCCGCCTGAGCAGGCAGTGCAAGGCTGAGCAGAAGCGCGACTGGGGTCAGGATAGGCAATGGCATCTCGGTTTCTCAAAAGGGTCGTTCCCAAGCTCAGACGGTGGGGATTCCAGCTGTTGATCCTAGCCGCCATCCTCGCCGCGGTGCACTGGTATCGGACCAGGCCGCTGGTCGAGGGCCCCGCACCGCCGCTCACCGCTGGGCTGATCGATACCCAGGAACCGATCGCTCAGCACACGCCGGCCACCGGGCCCAGACTGATCCATTTCTGGGCGACCTGGTGTCCGGTCTGCAGACTCGAGCAGGGCAGCATCGCCGCGCTGAGCCGCGATCACGAGGTCATCACGATCGCGATGCAGTCCGGCTCCGCAACCGAGATCAGGAGCTATCTCGCCGACCGTGAGCTCGACCTCCCCACCATTGCCGACCCAACCGGCAAGATCGCGAAACGTTGGGGTGTGCGGGCGGTTCCGGCCAACTTCATCGTTGATCGCGACGGCCAGATTCGGCATCGGACGGTTGGCTATACATCGGGGATCGGCCTGCGCATTCGGCTCTGGCTTGCCGAGCAGGGTTGGTAGTGGCCCGAGGACGGCACCTTAGTTGCTATAATTGCGCCGATATCAGTAACCATCGATATAAGGAGAAGCACCGATGCCTACCTACGATTATCGCTGCGATGCCAATGGCCGCGTCGTCGAGGTGAATCACCGAATGAGCGAGACCATCAGCACCTGGGGAGAGCTTTGTGAGCGCGCCCAGATGCCTTGCGGTGACACCCCGGCCTCTAGTCCGGTCACGCGAATGGCCACCGGGGGTCACCTGATCTCCAGCGACGCCCTCGGCAGCGGCGCCGCTCCAGCGCCGGCCTGCGGCACGGGTGGCTGCTGCCCAACCGGTGTCTGCGGCCTCGACTAGATAAGGCCGCCTTTGCCGCCCTAGCCTTGCCCCAATCGGGGCAGCAGCGGCCAGGTCGGCATGGGCCGCGGTTGCGACGCTCAGTCCAACCGCACCGCTTCGCCGCCAAGACTGAGCTGAACTTCAGCACGGCGGCCGTTGCGCAGGAGTGTCAGCCTGACCTGATCGCCAATCTGGTAGCGTTCCAGCACGTCGATCAGGTCGTCCATCTCGGCCACCCGGTGGTCGTCCACACTCAGGATGACGTCCCCTGGAATGACCTCGCCCGCGGCATTGACCCGCGTGCCGACGAGGCCGGCGGCCTCGGCCGGCGAGCCAGGCCCCACCCCGAGCACCAAGACCCCTTCGTCGACGCCAAGCTGCTTGAGGATCGGCCCACCGATGGCATCGTCACCTGAGATCCCGATCCGCGGGCGGACATAGCGACCGCGCGCGATCAGCTGCGGCACCACCCGGTTGATGATGTCCACCGGCACCGCGAACCCGATCCCGCTGAAGGTGCCGGATGTGCTGAAGATTGCCGTGTTGATCCCAATCAAACGGCCGGCGCTATCGATCAATGGCCCTCCCGAATTGCCTGGATTGATCGCCGCATCGGTCTGAATCAACCCGCGCACCTCGCCCGACCGCTCGTTGTAGATCGTGCGGTCCAGCGCCGAGACGACCCCCGTCGTCAGACTGTAATCGAACCCGAACGGGTTACCGATCGCAAACACCTTCTGCCCGACCTGCAGATCGGCGCTGCTCCCCAAGGGGACGGGTTTCGGGGGTTGCCAAGCCCCCCCGATCCGCAGCACAGCCAGGTCGTGCTCCGGGCTCTTGCCAACGAGCTCAGCGCGGTAGCTGCGCTGATCGGCGAGCCGGACCCAGGCCGCGCTGGCATCGGCGACGACGTGCCAATTCGTAACGATATGTCGCTGATTGTCCCAGACGAAGCCGGAGCCCGTCCCCCGCCGCACCTCGGTCAGGTTGCGCGTCCAAGGGTTCACGAGCTGTTCAGTCGTCGTGATGTAGACGACCGAAGGGCTCACCGACTCGAAGATCTCGATCGTAGAACGCTCGTCGGCCGCCAGTTCCCCCCGCGCGAGCACCGGCCTTGGCTCAGCCTGGCGTTCGATCAGCCAGACCTCTAGCCAAGGCCGGAAGGCCAGCACGGCTAGAAAGGCAATAACCGCCCAGAACAAGGCGCGCGAGAGCTGAAATCCGTGCATGAGACCAAGACCAAGCGCTTGCGGGTTTACGACGACAGCAATGGCTTGTCAGCATACCGACTCTAACGGAGAAACACAGGCCCGCGGATTGTCCAAACGCAAGGTCACCTGACTGCGCTTCGGCCTATACTCTACGGTCAGCAGTCAGCCTTCATGGGGAAGGACTGCATCGCCACCGGCATGGCATTCGGCATCGGTCCAGATGCGGGAGAGCCTGAGCCAGCATCCCCGTCCGCCACCCCAGCCATGCACCGACAGCCGTGGCACATCCTGCGCCATCGGCTTACACTGCAAGTGCTACTTATCGCAACTCAATCCACTACGGAGCGCATCCATGAATCTCGTCAAGAATGTTGGCCAGAAGGACCGCAACATCCGCTACGCTGCGGCAGGCGTCCTCGTCCTCTTTGCCATCATCACCGGTACCTGGTGGCCGGCACTGATCGGACTGATCCTTCTCGGCACCGCCTACTTCGGTAGTTGCGCTGCCTATCTGCCGCTGGGTATCAATACGACCGAGAACGACAAGAAGTAAATGTCGACCGGCCGCTGCGACGGGCACAAGCCGTCGCAGCGGCGCAAGTCACCCCGCCGCACCGGTATTCGTCGCCTTCGGTGCGCACCCGCCTCCATGGCAGCTCCGCTAAGGAATTGTTCATCATTTGCGTCCCGAAGCTGCCGCGACCGGTCGCTCCGAAATCGAGCAGTGATTTCTGGACAGTCCCGAAGCAACGCTAACCGCACACCTATACTCATCGGATAATGGCCCCGTTCCTGCTCGCCGCAGAGGGCTTGGAGAAGCAATTCCCGGGCGTCAGGGCCGTCGACGGCATCAGCCTCGGTGTCCGCCCAGGACAATGCTTCGGCCTGCTCGGCCCCAACGGCGCAGGCAAGACCACCACACTAGAGATGCTCGAAGGCATCCAAACGCCAACGGCCGGACAGATCCTGTTTCGCGGCCGACCGCTCGATCGCGATTTCCGCGAGCAGGTCGGCATCCAGTTTCAGGCCACCGCATTACAGGACTTTCAACGGGTACACGAGGCCTTGACGATGTTCGCCCGCCTCTATCGGCGCCATGCGGACCTCGAAGAGCTGATCGAGCTCTGCCATCTTCGCGCGATCCTGAATCGCGACACACGCAAGCTCTCGGGAGGACAACGCCAGCGCCTGCTGCTCGCCATCGCGCTGGTCAATGAGCCGGTTTTGGTCTTCCTGGACGAGCCGACCACCGGGCTCGACCCCCAGGCGCGCCGCAACTTCTGGGCCCTGATCGACCGGGTCCGGGAACGCGGGATGACGATCCTGCTCACCACACACTATATGGAAGAGGCCGAACGGCTCTGCGATGAGATCGCGATCGTCGATCAGGGCCGTATCCTGACTCAAGGCCACCCGAGAACGTTGATCCAGGAGGAGTTTCCAGCCGCGATACTGCGTCTGCCTGTCCACGCCTGGCCTAAGGACCACCCCCTACCAGACAACGCCGAGCGTCGTGATACGATGATCGAGCTCTACGTCGACGACGTCGCCAATGCACTCGAACAGCTCGAGCGACAAGGAACGTCCCTGATCGATCTGCGGGTCGACCGGCCAAGCCTCGAGGACCTCTTCCTGAAACTCACCGGTCACCACCTGCGAGCCTGACGCACAATGCGAACCCGAGGGGCCGCTGCCGAAGCGCCTGACCATGCACCAGGGGCCCATGCACCTGAGGCGCCGCGCGCCACCCTGAGTTGGCAGCGTATCGCAGCGATCTTCGCCGCTCGGAACCGGGAATTCTATCGCGACACCGCCGGCTTGATCTGGAACATCCTGATGCCGGTGCTGATGATCGTCGCCTTCGCCTTCATCTTCGGCTCCGGCGGGCAGCCACTCTTGAAGATCGGGCTAGTCGACGTCCCAGACTCGGCGTCAGCATCAGAGGCAGCGCACCTCGACGGTCTCTTTGGCATTGCGGGTGTTCAGCTCATTCCGGTGGCCGACCTGGATGCTGGCATCGCCAAGGTCGCGCGCCACCAACTGGACCTGCTGCTGCAAATGCCGAGCGCCGGGACCTACTGGGTCAACCCCAAATCGCCGAACGCTGAGATCGCCGAGCGCCTCCTACTGGGATCGATGGCGCTTGCAGACAAGCCCAAGCCCGCCGACATCGAGCGCAAGACGGCAAAAGGCGAAGCCCTCAGCTATGCGGACTGGGCGGTACCGGGCGTGCTCGCGATGAACCTGATGTTCTCTAGCCTCTGGGGTGTCGGCTGGGTCGTGGTGCGCTATCGCAAGAACGGCGTGCTGCGGCGGCTAAAGGCGACCCCTCTGACTGCGCTCGAGTTCCTGATCGCCCAGATCCTGTCTAGGCTGCTGGTCGTGGCCGCATCCAGCCTGGCCGTCTATACGGGGGCCGCATTACTGCTCGATTTTCCGATGCGCGGCTCATACCTCGCACTGGCGCTGATCTATGCGGCTGGCGCGCTCTGCATGATCAGCCTCGGACTCATCGTCGCATCGCGGCTTCGCACCGAAGAGCTCGCCGATGGCCTGCTGAACATGCTGTCTTGGCCGATGCTGTTACTCTCGGGCGTCTGGTTTTCGATGGAAGGAGCCAGTGCCGCCGCCCAGGCGGTGTCCTATCTGATGCCGCTGAGCTATCTGGTGCAGGGTGCACGCGCGGTGATGATCGACGGTGCCGGACTACTCGACGTCCTGCCGCAGCTGACGCTGCTCCTGACTATCGCCGCAATCTTGACCCTTATTGCAGCCCGACTGTTTCGCTGGGAGTAGATTCGCTAAAGGCAAACAGGGCGGCAACAGCCGCCCATACACGAGGCCAACTCGAGCTAGCGCGGCTCCGGTACCGCCGCTGGTGCTGCCGGATAGCCGCCCGGGAAGGTCGGTCCAGCCCAGGGGCGATGAGCCGCATAAGGCGACGGCGGTGGCAACATACCTGGTCCGCCCATGGGTCCGCCGCCGGGAACCATGCGCTGCATGGCCTGCCAGCGCTCGCGCGCAAACGCCTCGGCCTGACGACGTCGTTGCGCATAATAGGCTTCCATCTCTGCGCGGCGCTGCGCGACCCAGTCCTGGCGGCTGTCAGCGGCTTGTTTGGCAGCCGCAGCCTGAGCGGTCGCCGCAGAAGAGCCTGTCGAGGCCGGCGCGTCCTCTTCTGCCGCTGCGGCCTCTGCCACTGGCGCCCCGTCTTCGACGGAAGTGGTCGCGGTCTTGGTCGACGCCTCGCCACCAGACTGCTTCTTCATCACCGCCTGGGCGAAGGCTTCAGCCTCCTCTTTGCTGACATCGCTGTCTTGCTCTTGGCCAATAGCGCTTCCGGATGACGACTTTGCAGTGGCCTGTATCGATGCATCGGCTGTCGATGCATCGGCGACCTTGGCCGAGGACTGCTGTGCCGTATCAGCCTCAGCACTTGCCGCCTTCGCCGGGACGCTCGGAACGCTTGCAGTCTGCTCCCCCGGCTGGGCACTAGAGGCGGCCCCAGCACCGCCGGATGCTTCTGCAGGCCCTGATGCTTCTGCAGGCCCCTGGGACCCCTGATTACCGCCCATCGTGAAGGGCACCAGGGGATCGCCGCTCTCGCGTTCGAGCGAGCCCAGGTAAAGAAATCCAAAAAGGAGCACGAGGCTCCAAAGGACGAGCTTAGGGAGGAAGCCCATCCTGGTGTTCGTTTGCTCCTGGTCGTCAGCCATGGTCGATTCTCCGCGGGTCGTTCTTCGTTGGGCTTGGTTTCGCTGGGCTTGGTGTAGAGAGAATATCGGAATCTAGCGCCGCTCGGCTCGTTTTTGGGCAACGGCTAGCAGCAAACGCTGGATGTCTTCAGCACAACGCGCAATCTGCGCGTTGATCGCTTGCATCGTCAGTGCCTGCTCGGACAGGCCTGCACCCCAGTTGACGACGAAGGCAAGCGTGGCGTAAGCGATACCGCGTTCACGGGCAAGCCCCGCCTCGGGCATGGCCGTCATACCAACGATATCGCAACCGTCACGACCCATTCGTCGGATCTCGGCGGCCGTCTCGAGACGGGGGCCCTGGGTCACCCCGTAGGTACCGCCATCGCGGAGCGGCTGATCATTGGCTCGCGCGGCAGCAAGGAGCTCCTGCCTTAGCGGCTCGCTGTACGGAGACGAGAAATCGACATGGTCCACGCCGTCGAGCTCGCCATCGAAGAAGGTCTGAGCGCGACCCCAGGTGTAGTCGACGAGTTGATCCGGAACGCAAAGCGTCCCGGGCGCGCAGGAAGGGTGTAATCCGCCAACAGCGCCCAGGGCAACAATCGATCTGCAGCCGGCGTCGGCCAGGGCCTGGATATTCGCCCGATAATTGATCCGGTGAGGTGGGACTTGATGCTCAGCCCCATGGCGCGCCAAGAACCAGACCGGCAAGCCAGCCAACGCACCTTCGATCAAGGGCGCTGAGGTCAGGCCATACCGCGTTTCGACCTGATGACGTTCACGCTCTTCGAGCTCCGGTAAGGCCCCGAAGCCGGAACCCCCAATGATGGCCAACGCTGACATGGATACCGCTCCTCGAATGCAAGGGCTGCATTGTACTGGAGCGAAGCGAGGCTTGAATACTCATGCCTGCACCGGCCGGCCTAGCAACCGGCCTTGCCGGTTGCTCGCGGCGCGGAGAACCGTGCCAGGATTGGGCGGCGCGAACGGCTTAGGGGGCCCTATCAAAATGCCTGGCTAGCCTGCACAAGCTGCTGATTTGCTAGGCCGTAGAGCGCATTCTGTTAGGGCTTCTTAGAACCGTTGCTCGGCAAAGATCCCGATCTCGAGCAGCTTTGGGAACAGGACCTGCTCTTCGCGATCGATCCGATAACTGAGCATATCGAAGATCTCGTGCGTCTCTTCGAGGAACTCGTCGGTGAAGTTGAAATCGCAGTTCTTCAGCCAGCGCTTGTAGTATTCGTCGAAGCTGCGCCGTAATGGCTTTTCACCGCTGATGAAGCCCCATGCGATCGACTTGACCTTAGGGTCTTCATGGATCAGCAGGTTCGGGTAGAGCTGCTTGTCCTCTTCGGCGAGATGAAGCTTGACCTTTTGCGCCAGATCACAGAGCAGCTGATAAGCGGTCTTCGCGTTGGGCCGAATCCTCAGCTGCTCGGGCACGATAAGCTGGCGCAGATCGTCGATCATCTGGCGCAGCTCTGCATGACTACTGCGGTAGCCGTCCAGCGTCTGCATAAGCATCCTCCTCGTTCTCGTGGGAACGCCCAGAAGCGCGCCTGTCCAAGCTACTGCATCATGCCAGGCGAGCGCGAGCGTCTTCTTGATCGGGCGGCGCGTCCCAGCGAAGCGTCAATTAGCGCCCTCGTCCGCCTAATGCTTGTGTAGCCCATTGCCGGAACATTGTCAACAAGCCCTTCATTATATTAGCTTTTTGCAGAGCTGAACTCTTGCTTGGGCGAGACCGCCATACGGCGATCCGAGCACGGCTCGGCGGCTGTTCGCGCAGACGCGCCGCTCGTCTCAAACGTCCTGATCGCTCGCCGCGAGGATGCCGTCAGCGTTCCGGAAATAGCTCTTGTAGTCGAGGCCGTATCCCATCACATAACGATCCGGCACCTGGAGGCCGATTACATCGGGGCGGTAGTCACATTGCCGCTGCCGCGTCTTCTCGACCAGCACGGCACTGACGACCGACGCGGCCCCGTCCTCGTAGCAGGCATTCACGATTGCCTCCATCGTCAGGCCTTCATCGAAGATGTCATCGACCACGAGCACGTGCTCGTCGCGGACAGCCTCCGTTGGTCGATGGCGCCATTCGATTTGGCCGCCGCTCGTTGCACCGCGGTAGCGGGTGGCGTGCACGTAGTCGAGACGCAACGCGAAATCCAACCGGGGCAGCAACAACCCGGTCACGACGATCCCGCCAGTCATCACGCTGAGCACGACCGGGTCCTTGCCGCCCAGGAGCGCATCGATCGATTCGCTCATGCGCCCGAGTGCGGCCTCGACCTCGCCACCGGACACCAGGCGCTCGCTGCGCGCCGCAATCGCTCGGTACTCTTCGTCGGTCATCTTGTTCATGCTTCGTCTCCTCGGGCCTTCGTCGTCTGACCCAGTCCGGTTAGTCGGGTGCTCTTGCGAAATCTTGCAGCACTCTGCGCTGATCGGGCGAGACAGGCTTCGAGAGGCACTCGATCAGACTCAACAGCCATCACAGCAGGGTTTAGGACGTCGAGCTCCGCGCAATCGCTGCAGGCGAAGCGGTGGCTCAAAACCGAGTCACTAAGGCCCACCAGAGTGAAAACCTCATCTTGAGCGCAGCTGTTGCGCAGCCGGAGTTTGGCAACGGCTGCGTCTGCACCGAATCACCCCGGCCGGTCATTCAGTACCCATCTCCCAGCATGGAGCAGACACAGCCGCTTCAGAGATAGCCCGCCAATGCCGCAAGGGATTCCTCTGCCGCCTCACGGCGGGCCGCATCCGTCAGGGCAACCCCCTGCCGCCCGCGTAACCGACCGAGGCGCCGGTCCGACTCAGGGTCGCACCAATCGGCTACCGCATCACAGATGGCCAGAGCGGCGGGCCGATTATTGCAGATCAGCACCATGTCGCAGCCGGCCTGTAATGCGGCCAGCGCGCGCTCAGCGGGGACCCCAGCTGCATCGGCTGCCGCCATATTGAGATCATCACTGAGGATCGCGCCTTCGAAGCGGAGTCGGCCCCGCAGCAGATCGCGCAGCCAGAACGACGAGAAGCCAGCTGGCTCCGGGGCAATCGCGGGATAGCGCACATGGGCTGGCATCACCGCCTCGAGCCCGGCCCCCATAAGACGCCGGAACGGAAGCAGATCGAAGCGCTCGAGCGCAGCAAAGGGCCGGGGGTCTTCCGGCAGCTCTCGATGCGAGTCCGCGACGACACCGCCGTGCCCCGGGAAGTGTTTTCCGCATCCGGTCATTCCGGCGCTTCGAACGCCATCGAGCCAGGCGCCCGCAAGAGCGGCAACCACATCGGGCTCCGTCGCGAAGGCGCGGTCACCGATGACCCGACTCACCCCTTGCTCGACATCGAGCACGGGTGCAAAGCTGAAGTCCACCCCGAGCGCGCGCAGCTCTGCCGCCATCAGCCAGCCCAGTGCGCGTGCCGCTTCGGCCGCCGCCCGGGCATCGAGCGCATGAAGCGCCCCGAAGGCAGCCGCTGGGGGCAATCTGGTCAGGCCGCCGCGAAAACGCTGTACAGCTCCTCCTTCCTGATCAACGGCGATCAGCAAGCTTCGCGCATCGGTTGCCCTGATCGACTCGGTCAGCGCAACCATTTGCCGAGGCTCTGCAAAATTACGCGTAAACAGGATCACACCGCCGACGGCAGGGTGCTGCAACAGCTCGCGCTCTTCCTCCGTCAGCTCGGTGCCCATGAGGTCGAGCATGACCGGCCCGAGAGGTCGGTCACCTCGATCTTGATGACTCCAATTACGATTGATGCCCACAATTTGCCCCTCAGGCTGGACGCATAGCGGCGCCGACCGGCGCGGTTGTAACACAGCGTCAGGCCATTGTCTGGAAGGCTCTCCTCAGATGCGTGTGCGCCTGAGGATCGACCAACGGCGACAGGAGCGCACGTCGAGCCGGTCGCGCAGCTGATCACCGGCGAGATTCACAGCCAATACGACGCAGAGCAACGCCAGGCCGGGCGCAAGCACCAGATGAGGCGACACCAGCATGTAGTCCACGCCATCGCGAATCATGCTGCCCCAGGAGGCCGCCGGCGGCTGGACGCCGAGACCAAGGAACGAAAGACCGGCTTCTGCGACCACGACCGAGGCGAGCCCAAAGGTCGCCTCGACGATCAGCGGCGCCGACGCCAGTGGCAGCAGATGACGGATCAGGATGCGATGCCCGGGCACGGCCAATGCCCGCGCGGCCAGCACGTGATCGCGATATCGCAACGAGAGGACCTGTGCGCGCGTCAGCCGTGCATAGCCGACCCAGCCGACCGCGGCCAGGGCAACAACCAGATTCATCAGACCCGGCCCGAGCACGCCCGCGAGCGCGATGGCCAGCAGGATGCCCGGGAATGCGAGGAAGACATCGATGATGCGCACAATGGTCAGGTCCAACCAACCACCAACGAGACCGGCAGCCCCCCCGATCAGGACGCCGAGCAGGAACGAGAGTGCGACCACACTGACCGCGACCAGCAACGAGGTGCGGGAACCGACGATCAGTCTGTCCAGCACGGGCCGACCGAGGTCATCCGTCCCAAGCGGCCGCCTCAGTGATGGACCATCGAGGATATTTGGCAAATCGATCGCGTTCGGGGCCAGAGGCAGGAGTGGCCCTAGCAGCGCGGCCAAAAGCCAAAGCAGCAGGATCGTCAGCGGCAGGAGTTTGAGCAGCATTCAATCCAGTCGCACGCGGGGGTCGACGTAGGAATAGGCCAGGTCGGTCAGCATGTTGATCAGCACATAAAGCGCCGCAATCAAGAGCACGCTGCCCTGCACCAACGGAAAGTCGCGACTCTGAATCGCCTCGACCAAGAGGCTCCCGATCCCCGGCCACGCGAATACAGTCTCGGTGATCACCGCCCCGCCGAGCAACGCACCGAGCTGCAGGCCCAGTAGAGTGAACACCGGTAACCAGGCGTTGCGCAGCGCATGGCGGCGCAATACGGCCTGCTCGGACAGGCCTTTTGCACGCGCCGTGCGCACGTAGTCTTCAGCCAACACCTCGAGCACCGCGGTGCGAACCATGCGCGCCAGCACCGCAGCCAGCCCCGTGCCCAGGGTCAGAGCTGGCAGGACCAGGCTCAGCGGCTGCTCCATGCCGCTGACTGGCGTCCAGCCCAACCAGAGCGAGAACACCAGAATCAACAGCGGGCCAAGCCAGAAGTTCGGTATCGCGATCCCAAGCAGTGAGAACCCCATCGCGAGGCTGTCCACTGCGCGGCCGTGAAAGCGAGCCGCGACGACGCCCAATGGCACCGCGATCAGCATCGCCAGGGTCAGGGACGCGACTGCGAGCAGCAACGTTGCCGGGAGGCGTTCAGCCAGGATTCGGGTCACGGG
This sequence comes from Gammaproteobacteria bacterium, assembly GCA_009908845.1. Taxonomy (GTDB): domain Bacteria; phylum Pseudomonadota; class Gammaproteobacteria; order Chromatiales; family Chromatiaceae; genus Lamprobacter. The sequence continues at coordinate 15,352 of JAAAOQ010000256.1, read as the reverse complement.
TCGCTGCTCGCGCAGCGACTCACCAAGATCCAGACGTATCAAGCCATTGAGGTAGTCGAGATACTGCCGCCACAACGGCGCATCGAGCCCGAGCGCCGCGCGCATCGCCTCGCGATCTGCGGCGCGCGTGGTCTCCCCAAGCATCGCCTCGACCGGATCACCAGGGACCAGATGGATCAGCAGGAACACCAGGGTGCAGGCACCCCAGATCACCAACAACGCAGCCGCAGCGCGAATGCCGAACTGTTGCAGCATTCGACACCTGTCAGTCGATGATCACCCGGCAGCCGACCGGGACCCGATCGAAGAGCCACATCACGTCGGCATTGCGCATCCGTACACAGCCGTGCGAGCGCGGAACACCCATCGGCTCACTGTCAGGGCAGCCGTGGATGTAGATGTAGCGCCGCAAGGTATCGACGCAGCCATAGCGATTGCGCCCGGGCTCGAGTCCGGACAGCCACAGGAGGCGGCTCAGGATCCAATCACGCCCGGGCTGCATCCTCCCGAGGCGCTCGGAATAGACCTCGCCGGTCCAGCGGCGGCCGCGAAAAACGGCGCCAGTCGGGCAGCCGCCACCGACCTTGACGCGGATACGATGATGCCCACGCGGCGTCCCACCGCTACCGTTGCGCTCACCGGGTCCATGCGCGCCGGTCGAGACCGGAAACTGTGCCAGAAGGAGCTCCCCATCGCGCAGCCGCAGCTGCTGATGGGCGAGGCTGATCTCGATCCGCGCACGAGCTGGCGCGCGCGCCTCCTGCGAGTGCTCGATCGAAGCGTCGGCTACGGCGGTTCCCGATCTCCGGTCAGCCGTGCCGCTTTGTGGCATTCGCTCGCCGCGGACAGGCCTCACCCTCGAGGCAGTCGCCATAGATGACCAGTGCATGATCGACGATCTTAAAGCCTTTTTCCTGGGCGATAGCGCGCTGACGCTCCTCGATCAGGTCATCATAGAACTCGATCACAGCACCGCACTTGACGCAGACCAGGTGGTCGTGATGACCGCCACGGTTCAGCTCGAAGACCGACTGCCCGCCCTCGAAGTGATGGCGCATGACCAGCCCCGCACTCTCGAACTGCGTCAGCACCCGATAAACGGTGGCGAGCCCGATCTCCTCCTCTGCCGCAAGCAGTTCCTTGTAGACCTCCTCCGCACTGAGGTGACGCTGCTCGCTGGTCTCAAGGATGTGCAGGATCTTCAGTCGCGGGACCGTGACCTTCAGCCCCGCCTGTTTGATCTGACGCTGATTCTCGATCGGCTGACTCTTATCCATCGTAGACCCTGACGCGGCTCGCGTGGCTCGAAGAATGATGCGCTTCGCTCATCTGCGGTACCATCTGCTTGTGACTCAACTGTTCCCTTTATAGCAGATTGATGCGAAGGCTTGTCATTCTTAGTGTGGTTGTATCTCTGCCGTTGGTGCTCGCAGCAGCCGGCTGCGCCCGCGACAAGAAGCAGGATGATCCCTACAGGAGCGACTCGGTCCTCTCGGAGCTGCCGTTCGTCTACAAGATGACGGTACAGCAAGGGAATATCATCACTGAGCAGATGGTCAACCAGATCGAGCTGGGGATGAATCGCGAGCAGGTCCGCTATGTGCTCGGCACGCCCTTGCTGACGGACATGTTCCACACCAACCGGTGGGATTACATCTATACGATCCGTCGCGGACACAACCCGATGGACAGGAAGCAGCTCACCCTCTGGTTCGAGGATGATCAACTGGTCAGCATCGAGGGATTTGCCGAGCCCGACCCGGCTGCCGCACGCGCCGCCGAGCAGCAGGAGATGCTGGTCGTCGAGGTCCCGGATTGGCAGGACAATCGCGGGATCATCAGGCGAACGCTGAACGCGGTCGGCCTCGAGACAACCGATGATTAGCCGGCCTAGCCACCCTTAGGGATTGCCCATCCATTGCTGCCCGAAGCGACCGCGACCGGTCGCCCGGAATCTGGGGTGCTCAGTTCATCCGCGGACAGGCGCTCAGGAGACCGAACGCATGTTTGAGGGCGGTTCATGCTGCCCAGCGCGAGACCACCAGCCCGCCAGACCTGCGGCACCCCGGGGCGGGTCACGCTAACCCTTTTCGCCGCCAGCGCGCTGCTTGCGTGCCTGCTTCGGATCAGCAATCAGCGGCGGATAGATCTCGACCCGATCACCGCCGGCGAGCACCTGATCGAGCTTCGTGACCTTGCCAAAGATCCCGACCTTGTTGACCGTGAGGTCGATCTCCGGGAGGCGCGCTTGGATGCCGGAGCGCTCGATCGCATCGGCAACGGTCATTCCGGCCTCACCCTGTACCGGCAGCAATGCCTGCGCATGCTCACGCGCATAGGCAACCTCTACCTGAATCGTCTGCTCAGTCACCATAGACCTCGTCCGCCCGTTTGCAGAAGGCGTCAACCATTGAGTTTGCGATCTGACCAAAGACACCTCCAAACGCCTTGTCGATCAACCGACCTGAGAACTCGAACTCGAGCTCCAGCTCGACCTTGCAGGCATCCTGACGTAGAGGGGTAAAGCTCCAGACGCCAGTGAGTTTTCGGAATGGGCCTTCCTTCAGATCAAGGTACATCCGTTCCGGCGGCTCGAGCTTGTTGCAGGTCGCGAAGACCTGGCGCACCCCCAGGCGCGCGACCTCGATTCGGCCGCAGAGCTCGTCTTCACTGCGGGACAACAGCGTGGCGGCATCGCACCAGGGCAGGAACTTGGGATAGCCCTCCACATCGGCGACCAGATCGAACATCTGCTGCGCCGAGTGACGAACCAGCGCGCTTTTCTTTACAAGGGGCACGTCAAATCAGTCCAACTGCATTGAAGAAGACAAGGATCACACAGAGCGGCGCGAACCAGCGTATCAGCCCCCGCCAGACCCTATAGAGGCGCGCGCCATTGCTGGCGCCCAGTTCGTCACGCGTTACCTGCTGATTGAGCACCCAGCCCGCAAAGATCGCGATGAAGATGCCGCCAAGCGGCAGCAAGATGTTCGCGGTCAGATAATCGAAGAGATCGAGAATCCCCTTGCCGAAGATCGTGAAGCTGGACCATTCGTTCAACGACAACAGACAGGCGATCCCGAGTGCCCAGACCGTCACACCAGCCAACAGCGAGGCGCGCACCCGGCTGAAGCCACGGTTCTCGACCAAGTAGGCGACCATGGGCTCGAGCAACGAGATCGCAGAGGTCCAGGCCGCGAAGACCAGCAGCATGAAGAATAGCGCACCGAAAAACGCGCCGAACGGCATCTGGCCGAACGCGACGGGGAGGGTCTGGAAGATTAGGCCCGGGCCTGCACCGGGCTCGAGACCGTTGGCAAAGACGATTGGGAAGATCGCGAGCCCGGCGAGCACGGCGACCAAGGTGTCCATCCCGGCGATGATCGCGGCATTGGCTCCGATCGAGGCGTGACTGCTCAGATAAGAGCCGTAGATCATGATCGCCCCCATGCCCAGGCTCAGGCTGAAGAAGGCCTGCCCCATCGCGCTGAGGATCGCCTCACCCGCATTGGCTTGGAGCTCACTGAAATCTGGGGTGAAGAGGTAGCTGACCCCGGCAGCGAAATCACCGGCCTGTGACGCATAGATCACCATCACGACCAACAGCAGGAACAGGGCCGGCATCAGCAGACGCACTGCCCGCTCCAGCCCGCTGGCGACACCGCGCGCGACGACCATCACAACGAGCACCATGAAGATGGTGTGCCAGGCCAGGAGCCGCTCCGGATCGGCCGTGAGCGCGCCAAAGATGGCCTCGGACCCAGCACCATCGATTCCAGCGAACTGCCCGCTTCCGGCACGGAAGACGTAGCCCATCGTCCAGCCAGCGATCACGCTGTAGAACGACAGGATCAGGAAGCCCGACAGGATGCCCATCCAGCCGAGCAGCTGCCAGAGCGGGCTCACGCCCTGCTGCTCAGCCAGTGCCCGCATGGTGTTGATCGGACTTTGTCGCCCGCGCCGGCCCAGCATGACCTCGGCGATCATGATCGGCACACCGATCGCCGCGACACAGACCAGGTAGATGAGCACGAACGCACCGCCGCCATACTCACCAGCGGTGTAGGGAAAGCGCCAGATGTTCCCGAGGCCGACCGCAGAACCGGTCGCCGCGAAGATAAAGGCCAGGCGCGAGGACCACATGCCATGCATCGAGGTCGTCGACATTCACTTCTCCCCGGAATGCAATACCACAGGCGGCGGACTCGGCGCAGCCAGAACGGCCCCGATTGTCGGTGATACAGCGTTTGCGCTCAAGCGACTGTCATAGGAGACGAGCGCTCGGCGCGGCGATCGGGAGGCCTGCGCGACGCTCGATGCTTGATTCTGACATCAAACCCGGGCGCCATTTCGTAGAAGCGGCACCCGAGTCGGCACTCAAGCTCCGAGCTCATCTCGCACCAGGTCCGCAAGCTGCTCGGCAAACGCTTGGACATCGGTTGCGTCTTGGCCTTCAACCATGACCCGAACCAAAGGCTCAGTGCCCGAATGGCGGAGGAGTATCCGCCCTCGGTCGCCGAGCGCCGTCTCGGCGTCGCGCACCGCTGCTTGGATACGGGGCCGAGACATCACGTCAACCCGACGCTCCAGCCGGACATTGATCAACACCTGAGGATAACGCTCGACCGGCCGTGTCGCATCTGCCAGAGTCAGATCAGCGTCGCTCAATGCCTGTAATACCTGCAATGCAGCGATGATCCCATCGCCGGTACTGGTGCGATCACGGCAAATGATGTGTCCGGACGGCTCACCGCCGAGGACCCCGCCGTCCCGCTTGAGCCGTTCCATGATGTAGCGGTCACCGACCTGAGTCCGAACGAAGCCGACATCGAGCCGGCGCAACGCCATCTCCAGCCCGAGATTGCTCATCAGGGTGCCGACGACGTTGCCCTGGAGCGCCTCGCGCTCAAGGCGTGATTTGGCGATCACGTAGATCAGCGCATCGCCATCGACGATCGACCCTTCGGCATCGACCATCATCAGTCGATCCCCATCGCCGTCGAATGCGATCCCAAGCTCAGCACCTTCGGCAATCACCGTTTCAGCCAACGCGCCCGGCTTGGTCGAACCGACCTCGCGATTGATGTTGAACCCATCCGGCCGCGTACCGATCGTGACGACAGAGGCGCCAAGCTCCTCGAACACATAAGGGGCGATGTTGTAGGTCGCACCGTTCGCGCAATCGAGCACGATCTTTAGCCCCTTGAGCGAGGTCGAGGCCGGTATGCTGCTCTTACAGAACTCGATATACCGGCCGGCCGCGTCCTCGACCCGCCTGACCTTGCCGAGATCGGCCGACGGCACGGTCACCAACGGTTGATCGATCGCCTCTTCGATCGTCTGCTCCAGCTCATCCGGCAGCTTGTCACCGTCGCGCGAGAAGAACTTGATGCCGTTGTCATCGTAAGGGTTGTGCGAGGCGGTGATCACGATCCCGGCCGCCGCCCGAAAGGTTCGTGTCAAATAGGCAACGCCTGGTGTTGGCATGGGCCCGAGTAAGCGAATATCGGTACCGGCGGCGACCAAGCCGGCCTCCAGGGCGGACTCGAACATATAACCCGAGATGCGTGTGTCCTTTCCGATCAGGACCATGCTTCCGTCACCCTGACCGAGGACGCGTCCAGCGGCCCACCCCAGCTTGACAACGAAGTCCGGGCTCACGCTGGGGTCACCGACCCGCCCCCGAATCCCATCGGTACCGAAATATTTGCGTTTCACAAGCTCACCCTGGTCCTCTCCCGTCATACCATCCGGGCAGCCCGTGCTCCAGATCAAGCATCTGCCCGCTATGCAAGCGCAACCCCATCCTGCACCGCCCTCAGCGCCGTCATGACGCGGATCGCATCGCGTGTCTCACCGACATCGTGCGTGCGGATGATCGCCGCACCGCGCTCGATTGCGAGCACTGCCGCAGCAACCCCAGCGGTGACCCGCTCGCGCACCGCTCGGCCCGTCAAGGCCCCGAGCATCGACTTGCGCGACAGCCCAACGAGCAGCGGACGCTTCAGCACGCTGAATGCGTCAAGGCGCGCCAGCAGCTGCAGATTATGCTCGAGTGTCTTGCCGAAGCCAAAGCCGGGATCGATGAGTAGCCGCTCTTCGGGGAGACCGGCCTGCTCGCAGGCCTCGAGACGCCCACGAAGGAATGCCTCGACCTCGGTGACGACGTCGGCATAGCGCGGCGCTTGCTGCATCGTGCGGGGCTGGCCCTGCATGTGCATCAGACAGACCGGCAGACCGGTTTGCCGAGCGGCCTCGAGCGCCCGCGGCGCCTGCAGCGCAAAGACGTCATTGATCATCCCGGCGCCGGCCGCTGCTGCCGCTTGCATGACCCCAGCCTTGGAGGTATCGACCGAGATCGCGGCATCGATGCCCACTGCGAGGGCCTCGATCACAGGCACGACCCGATCGATCTCGACAGCCTCCGGGACAGGCGCAGCGCCGGGGCGCGTCGACTCGCCCCCGACATCGATGATCGATGCGCCCGCAGCGACCATCCGCTCGGCCTGCTCAAGTGCGGCATCAAGACCCAAAAAATCACCCCCGTCCGAAAACGAATCGGGGGTGATATTGAGAATGCCCATGATCTGCGGTTGGGAGAGGTCAAGCGACCTCGTACCGCATTGGAGCTGTATCCCAGAAGTCAGAACCGGATCTCCGTGTTGGTGGTCTGCGAGATCATCCCACTCGCTTCAACCCATCCGAACCGAGCGAGTGCGCGGCGCGAGCCACACTCCGCGCCGATACGCAATCCATGACCGTTAACCAATCCGTTGATGCTCGGATACCCGAAGAGTATCGCTCGAAAGCAGGCCGACAGGCTGCTACCTATCGGCCTACCGGGGCAGCAGGCGAGTCGATCTAGTGCTCGCCGGCCGGCCCGCCGATCGGACCGGACGCTGGCCGCCCATCGCTCGAGGGCGTCACCGGCGCATCGGCGCTACCGCCCGGCCGCTTCGGCTCATCGTTGCTCCAATCCTTCGGCGGACGGGGATCACGACCTGCCATGATGTCGTTGATCTGCTCGAGGTCGATGGTCTCGTACTTCATCAGTGCCGCTGCCATCGCATGCAGCTGATCCATGTGCTCGGTCAGGATCGTCCTCGCACGCTCATAGTTGCGGTCGATGACGCTGCGCACCTCCTTATCGATCAGATGGGTCGTCTCGTCCGAGACCGACTTGTGCTGCGTCACCGAGTGGCCGAGGAAGACCTCCTGCTCGTCCTCGCTGTAGGTGAGCGGACCCAGCTTGTCGGAGAGCCCCCACTTGGTGACCATGTTGTGCGCAATATCGGTTGCGCGCTGAATGTCATTGGACGCTCCAGTGGTCACCATGTCGGCGCCGAAGATCAGCTCCTCGGCGATCCGACCGCCGAACAGACTCGAGATCTGGCTCTCTAGACGCTGCTTGCTGTAGCTGAATCGATCATCCTCGGGCAGAAACAGGGTCACGCCGAGCGCGCGACCGCGCGGAATGATACTGACCTTGTGCACCGGGTCGTGCTGCGGCACCAGCCGACCGACGATCGCATGGCCGGATTCGTGATAGGCCGTCAGCTTCTTTTCGTCCTCGGACATCACCATCGAGCGCCGTTCAGTGCCCATCATGATCTTGTCCTTGGCCTTTTCGAGGTCTTCCATATCGACCAGACGCTTGTTGGCGCGCGCCGCGAACAGGGCCGCCTCGTTGACCAGGTTGGCCAGATCGGCACCGGAGAATCCGGGCGTGCCGCGGGCGATCACCGATGGCACTACGTCTTCGGCGGTCGGCACCTTCCGCATATGCACCTTCAGCACCTGCTCGCGGCCGCGCACGTCGGGCAGCGGCACGACGACCTGACGGTCGAAGCGCCCCGGCCGCAGCAAGGCGGGATCAAGCACGTCTGGACGGTTGGTCGCGGCGATCACGATCACACCCTCGTTGCCCTCGAAGCCGTCCATCTCGACCAGGAGCTGGTTCAGGGTCTGCTCCCGCTCGTCGTGGCCGCCACCGAGACCCGCGCCGCGATGACGACCAACGGCATCGATCTCGTCGATGAAGACGATGCAGGGCGCATTCTTCTTGGCCTGTTCGAACATGTCACGGACACGCGAGGCGCCAACGCCGACGAACATCTCGACGAAGTCCGAGCCGGAGATCGTGAAGAAGGGCACCTTGGCCTCACCGGCGATACCGCGGGCGAGTAGGGTCTTACCGGTTCCGGGTGGACCGACCATGAGCACGCCCTTCGGGATCTTCCCGCCGAGCTTCTGGAACTTAGACGGGTCCTTGAGGAAGTCGACCACCTCGACGACCTCGTCCTTTGCCTCCTCGGCGCCAGCCATATCGGCAAAGGTCACCTTGACCTGATCTTCGCTCAGCATCCGCGCCTTGCTCTTGCCGAACGACATCGCACCACGGCCGCCGGCGCCACCCTGCATCTGGCGCATAAAGAAGATCCAGAGGCCGATCAGGATGAACAACGGGAACCAGTTGATCAGGATCTGCATCAGCACCGAGGGCTTCTCGGGCGGTGCGGCCTTGATCTCGACATTGTTGTTGAGTAGGTCACCCACCATCCCTTCGTCACCCGGGCTGTAGGTGGTGAATCGCTGCCCGGCTTGGGTCACGCCATCGATGGTGCGACCCTGCACCGTCACCTCTTTCACCTGCCCCTGTTGGACCTGTTCGATGAAGTCCGAGTAGGTCAGGGTTTGCGGGCTTGACTGCGTCGCCGTGAAGTTATTGAACACGGACATCAGTACGATCGCGATGACCACCCACAGGATCAGATTTTTCGCCATGTCGCTCACGGCATCGGCCTCTTGCAAAACCGCGTTAATCGAGCCGGCTGCAGGCTCGATTCAACGCCAACATTGATGATAAGTCGGGACGTTACCGGACTTGGCGTCCTTTCGCTACCAGGTAAACCTCGCGGCTTGCTGCCCGGGAGGCCGCTGGCTTGCGTATGCTGACCTGCTTGTACTGACCACGCAGGTCAGTCAGTACCGCATCGAATCCTTCGCCCTGAAACGCTTTGACTACCAAAGCGCTACCGGGTTTCGCAAACCGAACGGCAAAATCCACGGTCAGCTCAACCAGATACATCATCCTTGGCTGATCTACCGCTGCCATGCCAGAAACGTTTGGGGCCATATCGGAAAGCACAAGATCCGCGTTCGCGCCACCCGTCCTCTCAAGCAGCAGCGTCGATAGCCGATCGAGGTCGGCGTCCTCACGGAAATCGCCACGCAGGATCTCGACTCGGTCGATCGGCTCCATCTCGAGCAGGTCGATCGCCAGGACCAGGCCGCCAGGACCAACCCGCTGAGCGGCCACCTGGGCCCAACCCCCGGGCGCTGCCCCGAGATCGACGACGGCCTGACCAGACCTCAAGAACCGATCGCGCTGATCCAGCTCGATCAGCTTGTACGCCGCCCTGGATCGATAGCCATCACGCTGAGCGCGCTGCACATAGGGATCATTGAGGTGCCGATCCATCCAGCGGCGACCACGCTTACGCGCTGCCATCAGTGATCAGGCCCTCTCCCCGAAGGGACTACCGTTCAACGCGCTCATCGTCTCAGAGATCATCGACCCAATCGAAATCGAAGAGCTCTAGTAGCACGCCCGTGACAACGCCCGAGCTCACACCGCACGCGACGGCCAGCGGCATCACCGTGGCGGTGCTTTCGATGACGTGAAGGAAGAGATCCTGTCGGTCATACCCGGAAAGCGTGCTGGTGAACGCCCAGACACAGCCGCCAAAGAAGATCGCCACGGCGCCGATCACCACGCCTTCGGCGAGCGGACACCAACGTCTTGGTAACAGCCCGGTCATGCCGACGACGTGACGGACCGACGCGACATAGATGACACCGTTGACCGAGACCAGGAAGGCGACCGCAATCAATGGGGACAGCTCAAGTCCACTCAGCACGAGTGCGGTCAGGATGCCGCCAGAAACCAAGCCGCTAAGACCGCCGACCAGTGACTTACCGACGACATTCTCAGTACAGCGGCTCGGAAATTTGAAGGCCAGGCCCGTCAACATGCCCAGCGCGCCGCAGAGCAGCGCAACGTGGATGAAGGTCGCTTCATCATAGAAGGTCATCAGCACGAACAAGGTCGCCATGACGCCGACCACACTCGCTGCAAGCGCGGCTTGACGGGCGCTGTAGTAGGCTGCGCCGATAACGCCGGCACCGGCCGCCGCGGCGGCCAACGCGAAATCGACGAGAAACGGCGCCAGAAGCCCTTCCAGCACCACGAACACTGGCGCATAGATTGCCCCGATCAGTGCCCAGAGGATTGCCCGCATCAACAGCTGGCGGGTCACCGGGAGAAGCGCGATACTCATGGAAGACCAGAACCGACAGAGGGCGATAGATGGCAGATACGTCCCGGCCCTCGCTCGTACAACGGGAACGCGGTCGGGAACAGGTTAGACTTTCGGATGCGCACTCTCAAGGGCACGCGATCAACGACGGTTGCGCCTTCGCCTCGAACCGTTTCGGCTCAGTCGGGTTGGGGAGCGTACTTGGGCTCGGCGGGCAGCTGCGTGCCCGGGTCATCCGGCCGCTCCGGTCGGGCTGCTGCATCGCAGCAAGATCACGAGGCAGAGATGTGAATGGCAATCGGGCCGGGAGGGATCGCGGGCGGGGCGCGTCAGCGCCCCGCTGCGCAGCCTAGGCGCTGCGCGGCACAGTGCCGGATTAGCCGGCGGCCTTCAAGGTCCAGGACGCGCACCAACCTGTCTCGTGCACGGCCTTGCCGGGGAACAGGCTGCAGGGACGCCACTCACCGGAGTCGGCCAGCACGAACTGGCAATTGTTGCAGAACTGCTCTTCCGGGGGCTTGCCGGGACGATTGGCAGCAGCACGATCGGCTTCGGTCGCCTCATGATGATACTTCAGCGCCTGCGCGGTCGGATCGGTCGCCGGATCGACGTGCGGCAGGTCCTGAGCCTGCGCAGCAGCGATGCCGACCAGGTTGACCAGGGGCACCGACGCAAGACCACCAAGCATCATCTTGACGGCGTCACGACGGCTCTTATTCATTGGCTTATCGGACATTCTGACGTCTCCTTCAGAGCGTGGACTGAGATTGCTCGTATGGCCCGGTGTCACCACGCAGGCCCGGACCGTCGGGCATTTTGCACGATCGGCTTTGAAAAGGCGAGCGCCATGGCCGGCAGCGTCCACGCCCTCGTGCCGGCCTTTGCGCGGATCAAGCGCTTGCCCTCTCTGCAGCCCATAGACAGCCCCGCCCCACCGCCGTTCCAACCCCTTTACGGCAACAGGCCATGCCGAATCCTCGGGCGTCGTGGCAAGTGCCGCCTCAGCGATGCGCCCTTGGGTGAAAGTCAGGCCGCGACCAGATCTCAGCTGATCCATGGGGTTATTCGATCTGCACAGCAGTCAAGCACCATTCCAATCGGGTACCGCTTCAATCGAGTACAGCCTTACAGATAACTACCAGCACCCAGGAAGCGCTGACGCCAGTAGGGGTTTGAAAGCCGCGCCAGCCGCACGCGGCGTTTTGAGGTCGAGGCATGCACGAAGCGTTTTCCGTCCACCATCAAGCCGACGTGATACTGACTGGGACCGGTCTTGAAGAAGACGAGGTCACCGGGCTCGGGATGCCCACGCAGAGGACGGGCTGCGTTCCGCTGATCGATTGAGACGCGAGGGATCGCCATCCCGGCAGCCTGGTGCGCGACCTGCATCAAGCCGCTGCAGTCGAGCGCGCGATAGGGTGTCGTTCCCCCATACACGTATGGCGTCCCCATCTGCTTAAGCGCGGCTTCGACGACATCGGCTCGCTGCGGCTCGAGCCCGCTGAGATCGAATCTGTCACCCGCAACCTCGAGGCTGCGTGCTGGCTGGCTCGAACAGCCGGCCACGAGACCGGTCATCAGTATCGCCGCCATCAAGCCAACCGAGAGCCCCCGCACCCGATGCCAACATTGCCCCCACGCACCGAAATAAGACATTGATAGTTTACCCGATAAGTTTTTTCTAACCTTTTGTTCGATATGATTTTAGACCAGGAGAGCAACCCGTCAAGCGGTTCTCGAACCAATCATGGCGCTCCGCGCTCCGCGAGACGCTCAACACTGAGCAGCCCGTCATAGTTGCCATCAGACGCCAATCGATACCCTGCCAGATCAGCCCGCATCACAGCGATCTGGTCTTCATACCAGAGCGGCACATAGGGCAGCTCGGCATGCAACAACGCCTGCAGCTGGCGGTAGTGCTGTACCTGGTCAGCGAGCTCGCCCTCCCGGCGCGCCGCCTCGATGAGCCGATCTGCCAACGGATTCAGGTAGCGGCCGCGATTGGCCCCGTTTGGCGGCAGTGATGCGCTATGGAAGGCGTAGCGGAAGATGTCCGGCAGCCGCACCCCGACCCAGGTCAGCCCATAGAGCTGGAACCGGCCGACCTTGATGTCGCCGAAGAAGGTGCCCCAGTCGTAGCTTTGGATACTGAGATCGATACCCACTTCGGCCAACTGCGCTTGCAGCACGCTGGCCAGGCGCAGCCGGAACGGATCGCTCGAGGTCTTGTATGAGAGCCGCAGCGGTTGCTCGGCCGCGAAGCCTGCCTCCCTCAGCAGTTGGCGCGCCTGCCCCGGGTCATGCGCATAGGGTTGTAGGTCGATTGCACCAGCCCAGTGCTCCGGCGGCAGCAGGGCTTCGGCAAGCCGGCCTTGATCGTTGAACAGCCAACGCAGGATCGCGGAGCGGTCGATCGCATGCGCAATGGCGCGGCGCACGCGCAGGTCGCCCGTGACCGGATCAGCCAGGTTGAAGCCGAGATAGGAGAAGTTGACCCCTGGCGCCTCGATCACCCGCACCGCGTCGCGTTGGCGCAGCAGCCCAACCAACTCCGGCGGCAGATCGTTCTGCAGCAGGTCGACCTCGCCCCGCAACAGCTTCATCACCCGCACATTCGGGTCCTTGACGCGGACCAGGGCCACCCGTTGCCGGTCACTGCGACGCTCGAGCACAAGCCGCCCGGGCCGCGGCCAATCGAGGAAGCGGAACGGACCACTGCCGACAGGCGATCGCTGCAACGGATGGCCCGCGGCGATCAATCGGGCTGGAACGATCCCGACACTGAGATAGGCGGGGAACAGCGGGTCTGCCCGGCTCAGGTGGAATGCGATGCGACGCGCGTCCAGCACCTCGATGCGCTCGATCAGCGCCAGCGTCGCGCGATGCGGCGAGGCGATCCCGTCATCGAGGATGGAGCGATAGGTGGCCGCGACGTCCTGCGCCGTCAGCGGCTGGTCATCGCTGAACCGTTTCCGCTCGGCGCTGAGCTCGAAGCGGTAATGACGCGGCGACAGGCGCTGCCAACGTGCAATGCCCGGCGCCGGCCGCCCGGCCTCGTCCAGCTCGACGAGGCGCGCATAGATCAGGCGATTGACCCGCTCCGAGGTCGCATCGGTCGCCAATCGAGGGTCGAGGTTCGCCGGCGCTTGGGCCACTGCGAGCACGATGGCACGATCATCGCGGCCAGCATCGCACGCGATCAGACTCAACCCCGCCAGCAACGCCAGCGCAGCGAGCATGATCCTCGAGGCGTTGGTTGACTGCCTCTCCCTCGGCACAACCGTTTGGGTGAATTTGACGGCTGAGCGAACCTCAAGCCCCCTCCTGGTGCAGGCCGCCACACCCCCGGGGCACGCCCCAAGGCGCTGCAACGCGTTGGAATAGAGTGGCTGTTCCGCCTCGTTATGCCTTATAGGCGTTATCAAAGTGCTCGCCTAACCTGCACAAGAGGCCGAGTTTGAAGGCCGGAGAGGGCATTCTGTTAGGGCTTCTTAATTGGCCTGCTTGCGATCAGGCACGCGGAACATCCCCTAACGGCCGCTCAACTGCCTTTTCTTGGCGAATAACGGCAGTAGGCGCCGAGACCGCCTGGGCCAACGTCCGGATTGAGGCACCCCCCCGGGCGATGAGGGTGCTCTCAACCCCAAGTCGGAAATCGGGCAGCCGAGTGACAGCGGTCTCATGACCTCGATGTTCAGCGACCCCATTCCTTATAGGGATGGCGCGCCAGATTGGCGTTGTAGTAGCGCGGATCATCGCTGACCTCAGGGCCCAGCCAGGCCGGCCGTTCGAAGTCCTCATCCTCGGCGCTCAGCTCGATCTCAGCGAGCACCAGACCGGCGTTGTCGCCGGCGAAGACATCGATCTCCCAGAGATGCGCGCCGAACCGGACCAGATAGCGCGTCTTCTCGACGATCGAGTACTCGGCCAACTCGGCGAGCATCGTCTTGGCGTCCTCGGCCGGGATCGGGTACTCGAACTCGCTCCGGCTAATGCCGCGCGACGCGCCCTTGATCGTCAATACCCCCTGATCGCCTTGCAGCCGCGCACGCAAGGTCAGGCGGCTGGTCCCTGCCAGATAACCCTGCATCACCGGAACCTCAAGCTCCACCGCCTCCCGCCAGCTCTCGCTGCTGACGAGGAACTTGCGCTCGATCTCGGTCGCCATCGCTGACCTCCTTCGTTGCCTCAAGCACGCTCGAACAATGCCATCGCCTCCAGATGCGCGGTGTGCGGGAACATATCCATCGCTCCCGCCGCCTCGAGCCGAAACCCAAGCTCGCCGACCAGCTTGGCCGCATCCCGGGCCAGGGTCGCTGGATAGCAGGAGACGTACAGCACCCGCCGCACTCCGGAGGCAGCCAGCCAATCCAGAACCTCCCACGCGCCGCTGCGTGGCGGGTCGAGCAAGGCCTTGTCGAACCCGCGCCCGCGCCAATCCGACTGCTGGCTCTCCCCAGCGGCACCAGAACGCCCCCCCGCCCCCGCCCCCGCCTTCTGCTCAGCCTGTGCAGCGGCATACAGATCGGCGGTATAGAAGGTCGCATTCTCGATACCGTTGCGTGCGGCATTGGCGGCGGCACGCGCGACCAGCCCGGCATCGCCCTCGATGCCGACGACCTCGCGCGCACGCCGAGCCAACGGCAGCGTGAAATTGCCGATCCCGCAGAAGAGATCGAGCACCGAGTCATCCGATCGCGGATCGAGCAGGTCCAGGGCCTGCGTGACCATCTTGCGGTTCAGTTCCAGATTGACCTGGGTGAAATCGGTCGGCTCGAAGCCGATCGTCACCTCCTGCTGCGGCAGGCTGTAGGTGAGATCGGTCGCCTGCCCCAGAAGCGGTCGGACGGTCTCGACACCGCCCTCCTGAAGATAGACCTGGAAGCCGGTCGCAGCGGCGAAGCTCAGCAACTGATCGCAATCGCCGGCTGTTGGCGGATCTAGCACCCGAAACACGAGCACGACCGGCCCATCCCCCTGTGCGACCTCGATCTGGGGTATCCGCTCGCGGATGCTCAGCCCCTCGATCAACC
>JAAAOQ010000049.1 GCA_009908845.1 Gammaproteobacteria bacterium | reverse complement strand
GCTCCATCAGCGTGGGCTGGGGCTGCGCGAGCGCTGCGGCGAGTGTGGGGCCGTCGCGCTCCTCGGCCAGCGAAGGCGTTGCGGCGTCGCCGCCGAGCCAGCGGTTCAGCAGCATGCCGCCGCCGATCAGGACGGCGGCCATGCCCAGGGTTAGGATGCGCGTGCGGGTGTTCATCATCGGTTATCCATTCACAGTCCGCGCTCGTACCAAGCCTGGGTGCGCAGCACCACGCGCACCAACAGCAGCATCACCGGCACCTCGATCAGAACCCCGACCACGGTCGCCAGCGCGGCACCAGACTCGAAGCCGAACAGCGCGATGGCGGTGGCTACCGCCAGCTCGAAGAAGTTGCTGGTGCCGATCATCGACGAGGGGCCAGCGATGCAATGCGGCGAGCGCAGCCAGCGATTGGCGAGGTAGGCGATGATGAAGATCAGCACCGATTGGATCAGCAGGGGCACCGCCAGCAGGCCGATGATCAGTGGCTGTTGGATGATCTGCTCGCCCTGGAAGCCGAACAACAGCACCAAGGTCGCCAGCCAGGCCAGCAGCGCCATCGAGAACGGCTTGATCGCCCAGTTGACCACCAGCGTCACCAGCGAGCCGCGCCAATGCTGGGTCACTCCCGACAAGGCGGTGAGATCCACCTTCAGCAGCATCGGGATGATCATCAGCCAGATCAGCACCGCGACCGGCAGGTTGATCTGAGCGACCTCGAGCGCGCCGATGGTCTGGAAGGCATCGGCGGCGAAATGCCCCAGGCCGATGCCGGCCAGGATGCACAGCGCCACCCAGAGGGTCAGATAGCGCTCGAACAGGCCCATCTCGGCGCCGGCGGCCTGCTTGCCGGTGACTTCGCACTGGCTGCTCATGACGAGGCTTTAGTCGTCACCCAGGCACGCGCCTGATCCGGCCCCGGCACGCCACCGGAATGGACGACAACGCCATCGACCACCACCCCCGGCGTCGACATCACGCCATACCCCATGATCTGGGCGATGTCGGTGACCTTCTCCAGCGCGATCTCGACGTCGGCCTCATGCGCCGCCTGTTGAATGACCTTGGCGGTGATCTCGCAATTGCGGCAGCCAGAGCCAAGCACTTTGATCTGTTTCATGAATGGACCTCTTGATTGGATTGGCAGCAGTTCCCGTCGCCCGCCTGGATCGGCGGCGGGGGATATCGGCGGCTGAAGCCGCACGCTGGGCAGCGGATGGTTGAGTCGAGCATCAATGTCCTTGGAACCCCTCAGGTAATCAGGTTGAAGCCCCAGCCGACCAAGATAAAGGAGACGCCGAACACACCGGCAAAGAGCGCCAGCGCCTGCCAGCGGATGACCTTACGCAGGATCAGCATCTCTGGGATCGATAGGGCCGCGATGCTCATCATGAACGCCAGCACGGTGCCAACGGCGACGCCCTTGCCGAGCATCGCCTCGGCGACCGGGATGACGCCGGTGGCGTTGGAGTAGAGCGGAATACCGACCAGCACGGCCGCGGGGACGGCGAGCCACTGACCGTCGCCGAGATGCTCGACCACCCAGTCATCCGGCACATAGCCGTGGAAGATGGCGCCAACACCGATGCCGATGAACACCCACTTCCAGATCCGGCGTAGGATCTCCTTGACCTCCGCCACCGCGAACCGGTGGCGGCCACGCAGGCTCGTATCCGGACGTTGAGCGGTCATCTCGCCCATGTGGATCTTCCAGACAGAGTCCTCGACCCAGCGCTCGGGCTTGAAGCGCTGCATGATGATGCCGCCGAACCAGGCCACGATCAGACCGGCGCCGATGTAGAGCGCCGCCAGCTTCCAGCCGAGGATGCCGATCAAGAGCACGACGGCGACCTCGTTGATCATTGGCGAGGCAATCAGGAACGAAAAGGTCACCCCAGCGGGATGCCGGCCTCGACGAAGCCGATGAACAGCGGCACCGACGAGCAGGAGCAGAATGGCGTCACCGCGCCCAGGCCCACGGCGAGACCACGCGACTGCCAATCGGGCCGGCCGCGCACGAGCTCGCGGACCCGCTCGGGCGAGACCAGCGCGCGGAGCAAGCCCATGAGATAGATGATGATGACCAAGAGCGCGAAGATCTTCGCCACGTCCATGACGAAGAATTGCAGTGCGGCGCCCGTGGCCGAGTCTGGGCTCAGACCGACTAGCGAATAGGCGATGAGGTCGCCGAGCCAGGCGAAGGGATCGGGCATGGGGAGGCTCCGGATATGGGGGTCGGGGCCGTCTGTGCTTGGCAGCGATGCATTGTCTACTTCCCGGTGATTGCCGGACACTGGCTCTGAAATAGGGAAGCAGTTGCTGGATAGGTTCTGAGTACGACCTTGGCGACGGCTAACTCTGACGACAAGCCTAGCAGATATGGAATTTCATATATTTGATCTTTCGCATGTCTTCGGGTTCTCGGTACAAGCGAAGCGGAGATGACCTCGGGAGTGCCCGTTGCGCGCAAGCCGGAACGATTCAGCTGGGAAGGAGGCCGCTGTCGAGATAGATTTCAGCGAGCGGTATGGCGATGCCGAGCGCCGATAGCTCGACCTCGTCGCTGGCCTGCTGGAAGAGTCGCGGGGTCCAGAGTTCCGCATCCTTTCGGTAGTGCAGCACGGCGACCTCGTTTGAATCGACCAACAGGTAATCGGTGAGCGACTCGATCGTTTGGTACTGCATGAACTTGGTGCCCTTGTCGTCATGGGCCGTGCTGGGCGAGAGGACCTCGCCGATGAGCACCGGGTTCAGCAGTGTGCGCAGTCCGTTGATGGGGGTGTAGCGCGGATCGCAGGCGACCGAGACGTCGGGATACAGGTAGGGACTGCCCGCGTGGACCTTGATGCGTTGATCGCTCGTGAAGGTCCGGCAGCTGGAGCCGCGCAGCCGCGCGCGTAGCTCAGCACCGACATTGAGGCAGATGATGTTGTGCTCCGGCTGGGCCCCGGTCATGCAGTGGACATCGCCATTACGCCATTCCCAGCGCTCGGGCGCGGTCTCGGAATCCAGGGCGAAGTAGTCCTCGAGGGGGACGAAGCGATCTTTCAGGACGGTTGGCATGATTCACCGTTTTATGTGACAACGCGACAGTCGCGTGAGGCGGTCACGCAAGTGCATCGATTGCAGCGTGACTCCAATCATAGCAACCAGGAGAAGCAAACAGACGAGCAGACGACGCGGTTTGGGAATGTTCAAGGCTCGATGGGCGTTGACCAGGACCGGCACGATCCCGCCCTTGTCGGACATCGTCCGTGAGCGGGCTGCGGCTGCGGTCGTGCCGTGACTTATTGAGAATCTAGGTCGGCATGGTGTCGGTTAGTGTCGTTAATGCAGGACCTTAATGCAGGACCTTGACCGGCCACGGCGGACTCAACCCGCACCTGCGCGGCCATGCCGATAGCAACGTCGGCTCGCTCTGGAAGCTGTGCCTCGAAGATCCGCTGGCCGGTCTCCGGCTCGAGGGCTGGCCAGGCGCGCGTCAGTGTCAGCTCTATTGGATCGGCCGGCGCGCCATCAAAGCGAGCCTGCACCCTTTGCCCCGGCGCCAGGCCGAGTGTCCGCGAGCTGTCGATCGAGAAGCGGAGCACCAGGCTATCTGGGTCGAAGAGCTCAAACAGCAGCATTTGCGCCTTCACCTCGCGGCCTTCAACGCGCGCATACGCCCGCGCGACTGAGCCGTCCCAAGGCGCCCGAACCTGGTGTTCAGCAGTGTCAGCGTCGATGGGCAGAATGCGCAGTAGGACCTGGCCGGCGCTGACGGAGTCGCCCTCGCGCACCGAGCAGCCTTGCGCCCGCCCCGCGATCGGCGCGTAGAGCTCGGCTAGTCGTGTCGCCTCGACGCGGCCGTCGACATCGACAAAAGCGGGTTGGGGTAACGCGGCAGTCTCGGCAGCGGCTCGGGGCAGCGCCTTGGCGCCAGCGGTTTGGGGAGTGCGGGGTAGCCAAAGCGAGAGCAGAGCGGCGGCAAGCACGAAGCCAGTCGACCACCAGAGACAGCCCTCAAGCCCCTGCGTCTGGTAGATCAGACCCGAGAGCACGGTTCCGGCGAGGCGGCCACCGGCGTTCGCCATGTAGTAGAAGCCGACGTTGAGCGCGACCTTATCAGCGTGCGCGTAGGCCAGGATCAGATAGGAATGCACGGCCGAGTTGATGGCGAAGACGATACCAAACAGCATCAGTCCGCCGATTAGCACCGCGCTCTGGATCTCGGTCCGCGAGGCGGCCATAAGCCAGCCGAGGTCTACCTCCGTTAGATTCATCAACCCTGTTGATAGCGGCGGTATGAGACTGGGCCCCTGTGTCATGCCTAGCGCGATGCCCGCCGGGATCAACGCCAGCACCAATGCGCCGAGCAGTGCCGTGCGCCCGCTGGGACCCTGCCCCTGCTTATTCGGACGGATCAGTGCCGGTGCGCCGGCCTGGACGAAGCCGTAGCCGATGACCCAGAGCGCGAGAAAGGCGCCGACAGCCCTGTACTCCCAGCCGAGCATGTCGTAGAGGAAGACCGGCAGCGCGACGACGAACCAGATATCGCGGGCGCCGAAGAGGAAGAAGCGGGCTCCTGAAAGCCAGTTAATCGCTGGCGTATTGGAGAACACCTGTGTGAACTTGGCCTTTTCCTTCAGCTTGCCGACGCCAGAGGGCAGCAGCGCGATGGTGATGATCATCACCAAGAACAGCCCGCCGGCGAGGATCAAGAGAGCATTGCGGAAGCCAAATCCCTGTAGCAGCGCGGCGCCAACGAAGAAGCCGGCGCCCTTGAGCGCGTTCTTGGAACCGGTCAGCACGGCGACATACTTGAACAGCTTGGACTCGCCGGCCGCGCCTTCGCCGGTCAGCGTCTTGACCGTGGCCTTGGCGGACATCTTGTTCAGATCCTTGGCAATGCCGGACAGGGCCTGGGCGGCCATCACATAGACCACGCCGAGCCAGGCATCCGGCACTGTCAGCATCATCAGTGCGATGACCTGCAGTCCCATGCCGATGTTCATGGTGAGATTGAGCCCGATGCGCGACCCGAGCCAGCCGCCGACCAGGTTGGTGACAATGCCGAAGACCTCGTAGAAGAGGAACAGCATCGCAACTTCGAAGGGGGAATAGCCGAGCTGGTGGAAGTAAAGCACCACCAGCATCCGGATGGCGCCGTCGGTGATCGTGAAGGCCCAGTAGCCGGCCGTGACTGTTAGGTAATTGCGTGTGTTCGTGTCCATTGACTGCCTGTCAGTCGGCGTTCGGGCAGTCGATGCCGCTCGCAGTGCGAGCCTGCCCATGCGGCCGAAGCCGTTGGTGGCGATGCGAATGTCTCGCCGCTAAAGGCTATCCAACTCAGCGAGCGCCGCTTGCACCAGGTTCTCCGGCAGTGGGACATAGCGCAGCGCCTCGGCATGCTGCTGGCCATCGGTGAGTATCCAGCGCACGAGGTCATGCACCTCGGCGGTCTTGTCTGGCGTGTCGTAGGCCGCTCGCACCAGGGCCCACGAGTAGGTGACGATCGGATAGGAGCGAGCGCCCTGCGGGTCGGGCACGGTGCGGGTCAGATCGCTCGGCGGGGTATCGGAACCATTGGCCAGGCCCCGGCGGCCGGTCTCGATAGTCGGTAGCACGAACCCACCGGCCTGGTTCTCCAGCCAGGCGATCGAGAGTCCAAGGCGCTGGGCGAAGCCGGCCTCGACATAGCCGATCGAGCCCTCGGTGAGCTTGATCCGCTGCGCAACGCCCTCGTTGCCTTTGGCTTCCATCGCGCCACCGGGCCAATCAACGCGTTTGCCGACCCCCGGACCGGCTGCCCAGTCGTCGCTGATGGCGGCCAGGTGGTTGGTGAAGGCGAAGGTGGTGCCGCTGGAGTCATGCCGCCCAACGACCTGGATCAGCTGATGCGGCAGCTCGAGTCCGGGGTTGGCAGCGGCGATGCGCGGATCATCCCAGCGGAAGGCATTGCCGAGGAAGATCTCGGTGTAGACATCGCGCGGCAGATTTAGCGGACCGGAAAAGCCGGGCAGGTTGTAGGCGATCGCGATCATGCCGCCGGTGATCGGCAGTTGCGCGAAGTCGCCGTCGACCTGCGCGGCCTCAGCGTCGCGCAATGGGGCATCGGTGGCGCCGATGTCGACGCTCTGCGCCAGGAAGCGGTCGATCTAGCGCCGATCGTCTGAAATGATCCGGTGTCGCGGCAGGTCCAATCCTTAAGATGAGCGCAAACGCCTGCAACTACCCACTTCGCGATCTGCGCTTGCTACCGCGTGGCTGGCTGCGCCTCGGGGTCGGGACCGTCAGCATCCCGGTCAGCTATCGCGCCTCTTGGCCTGATGGCCTCGGTGCGCGCGGCTGGAAGCTCGACGCCAACCGCGATG
The DNA here is from genome assembly GCA_009908845.1 of Gammaproteobacteria bacterium. Classification (GTDB taxonomy): domain Bacteria; phylum Pseudomonadota; class Gammaproteobacteria; order Chromatiales; family Chromatiaceae; genus Lamprobacter. Next base: position 2,889 of record JAAAOQ010000049.1, on the reverse strand, counting down.
ACCCGGAGATCATCGCCGCAACGAGCGACGCCAGCGGTGCCATCCCGACCTCGGTCTTGGTCCATGACGCCCTGGATCATCTGCTCTGCGGCTTCGCCCCCAGCGGTCATCGTGCCGAGGCGATGGCGCTGGAACAGCTGGCGCGACGCACCGGCTCCGATCCGACGCCGGACTATCGGCAGATGGCCCGTGAGGATCTGCTCACCGCTCAGGTGGTTGGCGAGCCGATGGTTCGCTTCATTGGCGCGGATCTCCGTCATCAGCTACCGCCAGGCGCGGCCGATTGGGATGATCGCTCGGTGGTGAATGGGCTGCGCGAGCGGCTCGGTGACGAGGCACTGGTCGAGCTGCTGGTCCAGCGCATGGCCGGGCTCGGCCGCGCTGGGCGACCGCATGCGCTACTCAGTTGGCGCGTCACCGCCTTTGTGTACTCTCGCCGCACCGAGCTTGGACTGCGCCTGCAGCGCCTGCTCGAGCAGATGGACGCCTGGGTCGACGCCGAAGGTTTGATCGAAACGTCCGGCGAGATCCGCATCGGACCAGGCGGCTGTGCCTTTGCCGCCGAACAGGGACAGCGCTTGGAGGTTTGAGCCGCTGTGCGCAAAGACGGCATGAAAGACGGCAGGCGGCGGCCTTGAATCCAGTCTGGACAGGGGACTGAGCCACCTCATCCTGTCACCGGCTTGGCGGCTCGAGCCCGAAGCACTCCAGGTCCGAGGCAACGCTCAGCTCGCCCTCATAGACCTTGCGAATCCGCGCCAGACTCTCATCCAGTGCCCGCTCGGAACGGCGCATCAGATGGCTGAGCACCAGATGTTTGACCTCGGCCGCTCGGGCGATCTCGGCGATCTCCGAGGGTAGGGCATGCAGCCTTGCGGCGATCTCTCCGGCCTGCTCGGGCACGGCATGGTCCATGATCAACAGATCGGCATCGCGGGCGAAATCGACGAACCAGGGATCATCGCCATTGAGATCACCGCTGAAGACGATGCGCTGCTCGCCGAGATCAATGCGGTAGGCCAGCGCCGGGACCGGGCCATGGGTGACGCCGATGGCGCTGACCCGATAGTCATCGGTCTCGAGCACCGGGATCGGCTTGCGGCTGTCGGCTCCCAGCGTCTGGCGCTCCAGCCTGACCAGCCCATCGCTGCCATCGAGATAACCCGACAGGTAACCGAACGCCCCGGTCTGGGCAGCGAACAGCGCCTGCAGATAGCCCTCGAGATCCGGGTAGTCCCCGCCGCCGGTGGGGCCGGCAATCGGCAAAGCCCGGCTGCGAGCGCTGAAATAACCGCTCTTCAACAGCGCCGGCAGATCGGTCGCATGGTCGGCATGCAGATGGGTTAGCGCGATCAGATCGAGATCGGCGAAGCGCGCCCCGCTGGCGCCATAGCGCGCGAAGCTGCCGCCACCGAGGTCGACCAACACCCGCGCCTTGCCCTCCAGCCACAGCAGATAGCCGGCACTGGCGCGCGCCGACTGGGCCTCTGGACCACCGGAGCCGAGAACCTGCACCGCAACCGGCGCCTGACAGCCATTGGCAGCGACGCTGCTCCCAGCGCCAAAGCTGGCCACGATCAACAGCAGTGCGGCGAGTCGCCACCGTTTTGGTTCGCGCATTGATGTCACCCAGTCAGGCTTGAGCCCAGTAAGCGCCCCAGCCAGTTTGGCCGTGGGGGTGGAGGTGCCAGCGCAGGGTAGAGCTGAAGGTCCCGCGGAAACGGCTGAGAAACGAAACGGCAATATCGGGGGTCTCTTGCATGATGATGGCGTCGTGTTGGGGTGGAGTGAGTGGCCGCTGAGAGAGTAACGATGGCTCGCTACACATCATTCCCCAGGACCGTTGCCGCGGCGGCCATCTTTCACCATTAACGTCGCCTGCTTGCCCGAAGGGCACATTGACCTGAGCCATGCTACGCAATACCCATGATACCTACGGCCTCGTTGCCGTGAGCTTGCATTGGCTGGTCGCGCTTGTCGTCTTGGGCCTTTTTGGTCTCGGTCTGTGGATGGTCGAGCTGACCTATTACGACGACTGGTACCGCACCGCCCCGGCGATCCACAAAGGTGTCGGCATACTGCTGTTCATCACCGTGACGCTGCGCCTGGGCTGGCGTTTGGTCGGCCTGCGGCCAGCGCCATTGGCAACCCACTCAGCGCTGGAACGGCGGGTCGCCAGCATCACCCACGGGCTGCTCTACGTGTTGCTGTTCGCGGTGATGCTGAGCGGCTACCTGATCTCGACGGCCGATGGGCGCCCGGTCGCTGTTTTTGGTCTGTTCAGCGTGCCGGCGCTGATCAGCGACCTGCCGAATCAGGCCGACGTCGCCGGGGAGGTCCACCTGGTCCTGGCCATCTCGCTGGTCTCGCTGGCCGCTGTCCATGCGCTAGCGGCGCTCAAGCATCACCTGATCGATCGGGATCGCACCCTGCTGCGCATGCTGGGACGAAGATCAGCATCCAAGGCGCGCTGATGAACCGTCAAACCGATCCAGCCTGACAACGCCTGTCCTCCCCAATCGATGATCCACCTAACCCACGATCAACCGGAGAATGACCATGCTGATGCCAAAGACCCTGACCGCCCTGAGCCTGAGCGCGGCGCTGTGGCTGCCCGCGATCGCCGCCGCTGAGGTCGAGGAATACGTGATCGATACCGAAGGCGGTCATGCGTTCGTCCAGTTCCGCATCCAGCATCTCGGCTACAGCTGGCTCTACGGGCGCTTCAACGACTTCGGCGGCGCCTTCAGCTATGACCCCGAGGACCCCGATAACGCCAGCATCGAGGTCGAGATCGAGACCGCGAGCATCGACTCCAATCACGCCGAGCGTGACAAGCACCTGCGTGGAGACGACTTCCTGGATGTCGAGCGCTATCCGCAGGCGACC
>JAAAOQ010000124.1 GCA_009908845.1 Gammaproteobacteria bacterium | reverse complement strand
GCCGCAGCGGGGCCGGCAGCTCGGGGTCCGATGGTATGGGATCAGCGAGCTCGGGTGAATGCATCAGGCGGCTTAGGCGCATCGTGACGACTGTGGCGCGCCAACCCTTGCGCTAGAGCAGAGCCACTCGGCGATCGGCTTCACTCGCGTCCCTGTCGCGACGCGCGTGGAAAACATGATGCCGAGGGCCTGGTGCCGAGGACCTGGTACCGAGGACCGGGGGATCGGGGGCTGAGGGCCTGCGACTGAGCACCTTAGGCTGAGCGACTGGTGCCGCGCCAGCGCCCGCAGCGCTCAGTCGTCCTTGGCGCGCGAGACATAGGAGCCGGTGCGGGTATCGACCTTGATCATCTCTCCGGTCTGGACGAACAGTGGGACGTTGACCACCGCCCCGGTCTCGAGCGTCGCCGGCTTGCCACCGCCGCCGGAGGTATCGCCCTTGAGCCCGGGATCGGTCTCGGTGATCTCCAGGACGACGAAGCTTGGCGCCTCAACGCTGATCGGCTGGCCGTTATAGAGCGTGACCGCGCACATATCCTGCTCCTTGATCCATTTCGCCGCCTCGCCGAGCGCCGCCTCATCGGCGGTGAGCTGCTCGAAGCTGGTCGGGTCCATGAAATGCCAAAGCTCGCCGTCATTGTAGAGATACTGCAGCTCTGTCTCGTGGACGTCAGCCGCTTCGACCGATTCACCGGACTTGAAGGTGCGCTCGACCACTCGGCCGGTCTTCAGATTGCGCACCTTGACACGATTGAAGGCCTGCCCTTTTCCGGGCTTGACGAACTCGTTCTCAACGATGGTGTACGGATCACCATCGAGCATGATCTTGAGCCCGCCCTTGAACTCGTTGGTCTTGTAACTTGCCATCAGATCCTCTTGCAGTGCATCGTGCGATCAGTGCGATGTTCAGCCCAGCAGCGATGAACGAACGAACAGGCGCCGATGCCGGACGGAAACCAAACCCCTAATGTTAGCGCGAAGGCGGCGGTGATGGCAGGCCCTGCGGTAGAAGCACAATCCTGGAAGCGCGAGTTGGCGACCGCATTCACGGACACCGAGGCGTTACTGGATTTCGTCGGGCTCACACCTGCGCAGCTCGATCCGGCCATGATCAGTCCACGACGTTTTCCGCTGCTGGTGCCGCGGCGCTTCGCGGCACTGATGCGTCGTAGCGATCCGAACGATCCGTTGCTGCGTCAGGTCCTGCCGACCGCGGCGGAGACCCAACCGACGCCGGGCTACCAAGCTGATCCCGTCGACGATGCCGCGGCCCGTTGGGTGCCCGGCCTGTTGCAAAAATATGCCCGGCGCGCCCTGTTGATCACCACCGGGGCCTGCGCGGTGCACTGTCGCTATTGCTTTCGCAGGCATTTTCCCTACAACGAAGGTGGCACGCAGCACGATCGCTTTGCCGGCGCGTTGGCTGCGCTGTCGGCCTCAACAGGGATCGAAGAGGTCATTCTCAGTGGCGGCGATCCGCTGATGCTCGATGACGACGCCTTGGCGGCATTACTCGCTGCCATCGAGCAGCTACCGGCGCTCAAGCGGGTGCGCCTGCACACGCGCATCCCGAGCATCCTGCCGAGCCGCATCACCGGTGCGCTCTGTGCGGCGCTCGCCGGCGGCCGCCTGCAACCGGTCGTGGTCGTTCACATCAACCATCCCGCCGAGCTCGATGAGCCGGCGCGCAGCGCGCTGCTCCGATTGAGCGAGCACGGCGTCTCACTCTTGAACCAAAGCGTCCTGTTGCGTGGCGTCAACGATGACCTCGAGACCTTGAGCAGACTCTCCGACGCCTTGTTCAGCGCGCGTGTGCTGCCCTATTACCTCCACCTCTTGGACCCCGTCAGCGGCGCCGCACACTTCGACATTCCGGAGCAAGCGGGGCGTGCTCTGGTCGCACGGTTGCGCGAATGCCTTCCGGGCTATCTGGTCCCGCGTCTCGTCCGCGAACGACCCGGCGCAGCCTCGAAGACGGTGCTGGTCTAGCGATCAGACAGGCTGCCCGACTTCGGATAGCCTCCAGGGCGGCGGCAACCCATAGAACGAAACGACGGCAGCCGCTGTTACGGTAACCGAAAGCGCGGCTAGACCTCCATGCCACGGGCAGCGGAGGCATCTGCGCCAGCATCAGATGGGATTAGCAACACCATGCGGCACATGCCCGGTCGCAACATGGCCGAGTGTATCGTGGCAATGGTGCTCCTGGTCATCGAAGAAGATATCGGCATCGAATGCCGCCAAGAACGGCCCCTTGCCAAGACCGTCGAGGAACAACGACTCGTCGATACGAATATTCCAGGCTCGGAGGGTCCTCACGACCCGTTCGTGGGTGGGCGCGCCACGCGCGGTGATGAGCGCTGTGCGCAGCGGCACCTCGTCGATCGGGAACAGCGCCTGGATGCGCCGAAGCGCCAGCAGAAAGCCCTTGAACGGCCCATCGGACAATGGTTGCCGCGCCGAGGCGACCTCGTTGGCTGTGAACGCAGCCAACCCTTCGGCGCGAAAGATCTGCTCGGACTCGTCCGAGAACAGCACCGCGTCACCATCGAACGCGAGCCGCAGCTGCTCATCGCCCGCCACCGATTCGCGCGCCGGGGCGGGCAAGATGGTCGCGGCCGCACAGCCGGCTGCCAGCGCCTGACGCACGTCGTCGCGATCAGCCGAGAGGAACAGATGGGCGCCGAATGCCGACACATACCGGTACGGACTCGCACCGCTGGTAAAGGCCGCACAGCGGATCGCGAGCCCGTGGTGACGGATCGAGTTGAAGACCCGCAGCCCGGTGTCACTGCTATTGCGCGAGAGCAGGATCACCTCGACCCGGCCGCGCTCGCCGAGCTTATCATTTAGCGCCAACAGCTTGCGCGTCAACGCGAAGGCCACACCGGGCGCGAGGATCTCACCTTCGTTGGCGACCTGGTAGGCATGGTAGGCCTCGACACCTTGCTCCTCGAAGACCCGATGGGCCTCAGAGAGATCGAATAACGCTCGCGAAGAGATCGCGACAACGAGCCGAATTGGCGCTGAAGGGGTCGCCGCTGGCTCGTCGTCTTCGGCCTCTGCGTGAAGCGCTGCGACTTGCCCTTCCATCAGCGCTACCCTAAGCCGACACCCTCACCAGGGCATGAATGAGTTCATAAAGTGCATTGGACGGCCGAGGTTTCGATTCATTGCGCCAAGATCATCGCGCATCGTCGACGTGGTAAAGGTCATCGACCGCATCGAATGATCCATCGCCTCGATCGAGCTGAGCATCGGCTCGAGCACAGCGACGTCGCGGGCCATCGAATCCACCCCTACGGTCATCGTGCGCACGTTGGAGCTGATCTGCCCCATGTTGTCCGAGATCGACTGCATGTTGCTCGCCAATACCGTCATATTCGAGTCGACGCTGATAGCCAGATAATGGACGTCCTTGGCCAAGCTGAAGACCAGGTAAAAGCCGTAAGCCGCAAGGATGATAAACGCGAACAGGGTTGGGTAGACGATCAGTTCCCAGCGGCGCGCGCTGGTCTCGAAGGCTTGCGACAATCGATCCATCGCGAACTGGCTCGCTACGGGCTCGTTCTCCTCCGCCTCCGCATTCGGCGCGCCCGTCTCTTCCAGCGAATCTCGCTCGTGCGGGGTCTTCGTTGTCATCATTCACGACCTCTCTCATGCCGCTCCTACCGCTTGCACGCGGTAGTTAGCTCGCGTCGGGCCTTCGGCTGTCTTGTTCTCTGAGTGCCCAAACGCGGCTGACCGCCGCAAGCGGATCAGTCGACGTACCGGCAAAGCCTAACACGGACGCTCGGTTATACAAGCAACGGCTCGATTGGCAACACCTCGATGCTCAGCTCAAGACCTGAGGGAACAGCACCGCGGCAAGCCCATAAAACTCCTTTGCCCCCTTGCCACGCGGCTCGAGCTCGAAGACGGCAAGGCCCTCACTAAACGAACGCCTGAACAGGGTGCGCTGCGAAAGGCGGGGCTTCAGGAAACGGATATCGGGCAACGAGACCAAAGCCGCCGCCGCTTCGTTGGTCTCGCGAACGGCATGATGGGTATCCCCGCGATTGATGAATCCGACGATCTCCGCCGGCTGTTCACGCTCGACTGACTTGACCAGTTGGATGAAGCGCTGGGTCGACCAGATGTCGGCCTGGGAAGGAGGAACCGGGACGACCACCCGATCACAGAGACCGATCGCCGTACGCAGACCCTCCATATCCGAGGTGCCGACATCGATCACCGTCTCGGTATGCTCGGCCAGCTTCTCAGTTGTCAGTTCAGGCCTTCCCCAGGGCTTGAGACGAGGCTCGAACCCTTCCTCATCCCGAACCTCGCAGACATCGGTCAGGGTGCCTTGTGGATCGGCGTCGACGAGCTGGACGTCGACTTCGGCCATCGCCAGCCAGACACCGACGTTGAACGTCAGCGTACTCTTACCCGAACCGCCCTTCAGGCTCCCGATGACTGTGATCATCCGACCTTGCCGCTAGCCCTTATCAAGACCCTGCACTCATTCGCCCAGCATGACTGAACAGTGTGACTGACCAGCATGACTCACTGGAACTCGGGGTACTGCTCACCGCCGAAATCTGAGCCGCGCGAATGGTAACCGAATGCGGCTCCTTCGTCTTCGTAACTGCGCCAAGGCCCGCGCTGCCGATAGTCGCCTTCATCGATGCGCGGATAGAGTCCTTCGCTGCGTATTCGCTTTTGCTCACGGCTGGTAAGCGGCCGAAACTCCCAACCATTTTGACGGTGCCGCCCCGGTGCGCCCAGATCGGGGTCGTGCCGGAACTCGTAACCCCGATAACGAACCCCCGCTTCGACTTCGGTCTGTCGAGACACCGCGCCACGCGAGCCTGAGCGCTCATCACGCCAGTCCATCCGATCAGGCCCCTGATCACGGGCTTCGGGTGGGCCCACCTGAGGCCCCCGCCGATGCCGGCTGAAATCCTCATACAACGATCGCGATCGGAACTCGCTTCGAGGCGCCGGTGGCAACGGCGCATCATAGGCACTGCTTCGGTCATCCCGCCAGCGCTGCCCTCCAGACCCGGTGTCGGAGCTACCATAGGCATCCCCCCAGCCATAGTCAACGCTCGACGGCTCGTCGGGCCAACGCTGATCGGGACGGTCACCCGGCATGGACCACCGGCTTGATTGGTCCCACTGATCGTAACCGGTCTCTGAATCATGCCTGGCCCCGGCCGCCGGCCGCCGGGGAGCATTCGGAGTCCGATAGCTGCCGGGCGAGCTGCGCCAAGTGTGTGGCTCGCCGGCACGACTGCTATCGGTATCGTACGGGTTCCAGGCCCACGCGGTGGTTCCGAGGAGTCCGATCGACATGATCACCCATGCAGCGAGTATCCAGGATACCCATTGGCGACGCGGCCACCCTATCCTGCTGCAAGGACCTGCCATGAGTCTTATTTGCCATCCTGCCATAATGTTCGCCGCATCAATCTGTTTTCCGCCTCGATAAGGAGACCGCGGACTGTCCGAGCTCGACCAACGGCGCAGCCCGACCGATAAGGACCGGCATACCCGAGGCGTCAACGCGCGGCGAGGCTAAGCGCCTGAGCCCCCGTCGTCGTCGGCCTGCCCGTCGCCTTCGTCGGTCTTGAGGCGGATACCCCGTCTCGATGGCTTCTTGCCCGCCTTAGGTGCGGCCGACCCTGTAGCCCCCGAAGCAGCGCTGCTGCTGGATGCGCGTTTCTTGGTCGCCTTTTTCGTTTGCCCCTTCTTGCTCGGCGCTTTCTTGCTCGGTGCCTTCTTGCGCGTTGCGGGAGTAGGCGTCGCGTCCGTTTCTCCGGCCTCCTCTGCAGGCACCTCTTTAACTGTAGTCGGCTCAGCTGTCCCTGTCCCGTCGGTCTGTACGCCAGCGTCGTCTGTTGGCGAGGAGGCATCGACCTTGGCGTTACCCCGTCTCAATGCATTAGGCAAGGCCCCCGAGCCCCCGTTCCCGCCGCCACCCGGTTTCGGGCCCTGACCGAGGCGCTTCTTGACCAACATCCCTTTGATCCAGTCGAAGAGCAGCAGAAAGATGCCGCGAAACGCATAGAGAACCAGCATCAACAGGCTGCCAATCTTGGCCCAGACTGTGCGGCCGCGCTGAGCAGGTGTCGTCCCTTCGCCTTGTTTGCGCGATGGCGCCTGCTCGGCCTCGCTGCTGTCGAGGCCTTCGGCACAGGGAACATTCATTCCAGGCGGTGCGCTGGCGACGGCGACCTCGCAGAGGTCCTTGCTCGCCGCCACACAACCGAGCGGGATCACGATCAGGGTCAGGATGGTCGAGACCAGCACGCCGGACGACAGCGAGATCGCCATCCCTTGGAAGATCGGGTCGGTGAAGATCACGCTCGAGCCCGCAACCAGCGCCAGCGCGGTGATCACGATCGGCCTCGTTCTTGTCTTGCAGGCCCGGATCACCGCCTCGGCCACCGGAACGCCCTTCTGGACCTCATGGATCGAGAAGTCGACCAACAGGATCGAGTTCCGGACGATGATGCCGGCGAGGGCGATCCAGCCGATCATCGAGGTCGCCGTGAACTCACCGCCGATACCGAGCTCGAAGGCAGCCCAATGGGCTGGGATGATCCCAAGCAGCGTCAAAGGGATCGGCGCCATGATCACGAGCGGGATGCGGAAATTGCCGAACTCCCAGACCACCAGGATGTAGATCAGGACCAGGGCCACACCGAAGGCCGCGCCCATGTCTCGGAAGGTCTCGTAGGTCACGGTCCATTCGCCGCCCCATTCGAACGACGAGACTTGATCTGACGGCGGCGGGCCGAGCCAGTGCGACTCCGGCTTCACGCCATCAGGGGCGACATAGCCCATCTCGTCGATCCGCTTCTCGATCTGCAGCATCGCGTACACGGGCGCGGCCAGGGTGCCGCCGACATCGGCAACAACATACTCGATGCCGCGCAAGTCCTTGCGATAGACGATCGCCTCTTCCGGGACCCGCTCAAAATCACCGAGCTCGCGCAGCGGCACGGTGACACCGGAGCTGGAGCGGATTGGCAGATCACCGAGTCGGTCGATCTGGGAGCGCTCGGCCAGCGGAACCTGAACGACGATGTTCACCGGCTCGTGCCCTGCGCGCATCTTGACGTCGCCGATCTCTGAACCGCCAAGGGCCATGGTCAGATTGCGGTTGATCCCATCGACCGAGATGCCGCGTCGTACCGCCTTCTCGGTATCGACGTCAAAACGCCAGTAATCGAACGACTCGCGCAGATAGTTATCGACATCGCGAGTACTCTCGGCCTGCGAGAAGATATCGGTCAGCTCCTGCGCAAAGGCGCGTCTGACCTCCGGACTCGGCCCGTGAACCTCGGCGACGACCGACTGCAGCACCGGCGGGCCTGGTGGCATCTCGACCACCGCGATCCGCGCGCCGTGCTCGTCCGCCAGCGGTTTCAGCAGCTCGCGCGCCTCGACCGCGATCTCGTGACTGGTGCGCTCGCGGTCATGCTTGTTGGTCAATTGCACCTGCAGCTCCCCCTGCCAGGGGTCGGAGCGCAGATAGTAGTGACGCACCATCCCGTTGAAATCGAATGGCCGCGCGGTACCAGCATAGAGCTGGATCGCGGTCACCTCCGGCATGGTACGGACCTTCTCGGCCATCTTGTGCGCCAGGTTAGCCGTCACTGGCAATGCCGTCCCCTCGGGCATGTCCAGCACAACCGAGAACTCGGGCTTGTTGTCGAGCGGCAGCATCTTCACCGGGACCCACTTGAAGTAGAAGAAGGTCAGGGTGAACAGGAAGGCACCCCAGAGCACGAGCTTGAAGATCAAGCGCTTGGTCTTGTTCTCGATCAGCGGGGTCAGGATGCCGACGTAGAGCCGCTCGAGGTTCTCGGCCTCCTTATGCTCGCGCTTCTCGGCCACCTCCAGATAGCGCATCGACGGCCGCAGCCACTTCGAGATCGCGAGATAGGGCGTGAACACGAAGGCCGCGAACAGCGAGATCAGCATCGCCACTGAGCCCAATGCCGGGATCGGCTCCATGTACGGGCCCATCATGCCGCTGACGAAGCCCATCGGCAGCAGCGCGGCGATGACGGTGAAGGTCGCGAGGATGGTCGGGTTGCCGACCTCGCGCACGGCGTCGACCGCGGTATATTCATCGGTGCGGCCCTCTTCGAGCCAACGCCGATAGATGTTCTCGACCACGACGATCGCGTCGTCGACCAGGATGCCGATCGAGAAGATCAGTGCGAACAAACTGACACGGTCGATCGTGTAGTCGGTGATCCAGGCCATGAAGATGGTCATCAGCAGCACCACCGGGATCACCAGCATGACCACGATGGCCGGCTTCAACGCCCGGAAGGCAGCCAGTACCAACAGGAACACGAAGAAGGTCGCGATAAAGAGCTTGAAGATCAGTTCCGAGACCTTCTCGTCGGCGGTCTCGCCATAGTTGCGGGTGACGCTGACCTCGACATTGTTCGGGATACGATCGCCTTTGATCTCTTCGACCTTTTCGAGGATCGCGTTGGCAACGGTGACACCGTTGGTCAGCTCCTTCTTCGCAACCGCGATGGTCACCGCCGGCGCGCCATCGGCGCTCTGATCCCCATGGAAGGCCGGTCCGGTGTAATAGGCGACAAGCTGGTCGGCGTCCTCGGGGCCTTGGCGGACGCGGGCGATGTCGTGGACGTAGACCGGGATCTCGTTGTAGGTGCCCACGACCAAACGCTCGATATCCTCGGGGCCTTCCAAGAACGATCCGGAAGTCACCGAAAAATGCGAGCCACTCGACTCAACCCCGCCCGCAGTCGTCTCGGCGTTCGCCGCCCGGATCGTGCTCGCGACCTCGTCAAGACTGATGCGATAGCCCGAGAGGCGCTCCGGATAGGCGTCGACGGTGATCTGCTCACGCCGACCGCCGACGATGAACGCGTTACCGGTGTCCTTGACCTCTTTCAACGACTGCAGCACATCCTGCGCCAGCAGCCGCAGCTGTCCGTCGTCGACATCCGGCCGGCCGTTGCCGTCGACGTCCTTCGACCAGAGCGTCAAGGTCACGATCGGCACGTCATCGATGCCTTTGGTTTTGACCAGTGGCGGCATCACCCCCGGCGGCATCTTGTCCATGTTCGAGGCGATCTTGTCGTTCACCTTGACCAGCGACGGCCCCATCTCTTCGCCGACCTCGAACTCGACGGTGACGATCCCTTGTCCGCGTTGGGCCGCCGAGTAGACGTGCTTCACACCCGGGATCTCGCTCATGATCCGCTCGAGCGGCTGCATCGCGAGGTTCGACACCTGCTCTGCCGCAGCCCCCGGGTATTGGACCATGATGTCGATCATGGGCACCGAGATCTGCGGGTCCTCCTGGCGCGGCGTCGCGATGAGTCCGAGCAGACCCATCATCAGCATCGCGACATAGAGCAGCGGCGAAAGTGGCGAGCGGATGAAGAAGCGGGCCGTACGACCCGCGAGGCCGAGTGCATCGCCATCCATCGAGGCGAGATTGCGATCTTGTTCCGGAGGAGCAGTGCTGGGGCTGTCGTCCTGGCTCATGGTTAGCTTCTTACGTCAGGATCGGGCGAGAGGGGTTCGGGGCTGCGGACACAATGTCCAGCCCCGGCAAGAGCAGGCGGCTTCAGCGGCTCGAACGGTCGTCCGGCGACCAGCCTGTTGCAACGCCTGGTCCCGGGTTGCTGAGGATTCGCTCGCCCGCGCGCAGCCCGCTGAGCACCGTCACACCGCCTCGGGGGGTGGGCTCGCCGACGCGAATCAGACGCAACTGGGCGTTACCTTCCTCATCGAGCACGTAGACGCCCGGAAGGCTACCGTTGTAGCGGATGGCGGTGCGCGGGATGACCGGATTGACGCGGGCCGGCGCGCTGAAATCAGGAACCAAGACCTTGGCGTACATCCCGGGCTCGGAGACACCCTTCGGCAAATCGAACTTCACCTTGACGGTATGGCGCTGCGGATCGGCCATCGGAAACACCTGGGCGACACGCACCGGCACGTTACCTGGGTCGCCGTCACCCTTGTCGGCGCCGCGCACGGGCACATCCAGCTCGGCGCGCAGCATCGCGCCCTCGCGCAGTCCCGGTCGCAGACGCGCCGGCACATCGACCTCGACCTGTAGATACTCGACATCGGCATAGTCAAGCAGCGGCTGGCCCGGCTGCACGGTATCACCCGCCTCGATAAACTTCTTCACGATCACGCCGTCAAAAGGCGCGATCGAGCGGGCATCACGCAGCTTCGCCTCGATCGCCCGAAGCTCGGCCTGGAGCTGCATGAGGGCGTTACGCGCCTTCTGGATCTGGGTGCCGGATGCGAACAGATCAGCGGACAGCTCCGCGTCAACGTCACGATCACCGATGAAATCCTCCATCGGCCGCGTAAAGAACTGGTCGAACAGGTTCGGCACCGCCATACCGCCCGGTGATTGGCGCGCACGCGGCGAATAGAGCTCGCGGCTGTATTGCACACCGGCATTGCGAAGCTGCGCATCGGCGCTGGCCAACTGGGCCAGCAGCGCTTCCCGCTTCGCCTTGAGCTCGCTGGCGTCGAGCGAGACCAGCAGATCACCGCGCTCGAACGCGTCGCCCTCGATCCCCGCCAGATAGTCGACCCGTCCCGGAAGCTGCGCCGCCAAGGTCACCTCCTTGTATGGAACAACGGTGCCGCCGACCGATACCGTCGGGAGTCCCTCGGCCTGCTTGACAACATAGATATCCTCTACCGGCTGCGCCGACGTGATCGGGACGGCGCTCATGGACATGATGGCGCTCACCGTGACGATGAGCCCTGTCGAGAGCATACGCATAGTCAGATTTCCCATGTTTCCGGGGTACCCAAGAGCTGTATTGTCGGCGGCGGCCCGCCGTTGCGCGGACAAACGGAGTCGCACGCGCTGCCATCCGGATCAACGCGCGGCATGAACCGTTGCCGAGGGACATGTCGCAGTGCAAGCTCCTTCGCGGAGTGTGTTCTTATCGGTCTGGATCGTTATCGCTGGCGGCACATAAGCCAAGCCGCGGAGTATCCTGAAAACGCGGCGCGATATCAAGCGAGCCGGGCATTTAGCCCAAAAAAATCAGCCCCTTAGACGAAGGCGATTCGACGGCCCTACCAGGCTCGAAGAGGTCCCGGCGCAGCGCTAAGCCCTTGACCAAGGAGCGCTTTACAGCAGCCGGTCAAACCTGGCCAAAGGCCTCGCGCACACTACCCGGCTTGGGTCAAAGCGTATAGTATCCGCAGCCGTTCGGTCTTGACACCCGCGCGCCTGAAGCAGCATTCGGGCAGCGCTTTAACGCCAGCGACACCTCACGACAACGAAGCCCACCGACAGGAGCAGCACTCATGTCTTCAGCCGCCGGTCCGGAAAGCGTGCAGAAGCGTCTCAACGACCTCGAGACCCACCTCGAGCAGGAAAACCCGATCCTGCTCAACACGGTGCAGAGTTTCCGGACCCTCGACCGCGTCGCCTACGACATGGGTCTCCTGCCCGAGAACCGCTCCTTCGCAAGTCAGGTTCCGTGGTGGCCATTGATCTCGGTACTTGGGACATTCTCGGCCGGCAAGTCGACCTTCATCAACGATTTCCTCGGCGAGACCATTCAGCGCACCGGCAACCAGGCCGTCGACGACCGCTTCACCGTCATCGTCTACAGCCCGGAAAGCCGCAGCCACGCGCTACCTGGTGTCTCGCTCGACTCCGACCCGCGTTTTCCGTTCTACCAGATGTCGCGCGAGATCGAGCGCGTGGCGGGCGGTGAAGGCAAGCGGATCGATGCCTACCTGCAGCTCAAGACCTGCTGCAGCGACCGGCTGCGCGGCAAGATCCTGATCGACTCGCCCGGCTTCGACGCCGACGCCCAGCGCGACGCGATCCTCAGCATCACCGACCACATGATCGATCTCTCCGATCTGGTGCTGGTGCTGTTCGACGCCCGCCATCCGGAACCGGGCGCGATGCGCGACACGCTGCAGCATCTCGTCGTCCGGACCAAGAACCGGCCCGACTCGAGCAAGTTCCTCTACGTGCTGAATCAACTCGACACGGCTGCCAAGGAAGACAACCCGGAGGATGTCGTCGCCGCTTGGCTCCGTGCGCTGGGCGAGGTGGGCATGACCACGGGACGCTTCTACACGGTGTTCAGCGGCTCGGCCCCCTCGATTCAGGACGGCGCCAAGCGCGAGCGGTTCGAGCGCAAGCGTGATCAGGACCTCAATGAGATCTACGAGCGCATGGACCAGGTCGAGATCGAGCGCGCCTATCGCATCGTCGCCTCGCTGCGCCATACCGCCACCACCTTCGCCGACGAGACCGTGCCGCTGCTCGAGACCGCAGTCCGCCGTTGGCGCCGCCGGACCCTGGTCGCCGACGGGCTCATCCTGATCGCGCTCGTGATCGTGTTCCTGTTCTGGAGCGTCTCAGCCGGCCACTGGGAGGGGCTCTCCTATCAGCCAAGCTGGCTGCAAGCCATCGAAGGGATGGGCATCTCGTACGGGCTCGAAGGCGCCGAGCTCGTCGTCGTGCTCATGCTGGTGGCCGCCCATCTCGGGGTGCGCAAGCTCGCCGCGCTGAGCGTACTGCCCTGGCTGCGCAAGCAGATGCGCGATGAGCGCCTGCCCGGCGATGTGCTGAACGCGTTTCAGCTCAACACGCGCAGCTGGCGCACCGTCTTCTCCGGTAAGCCTTTGGGCTGGAACGACTGGTCAGAAGGCCGGGTGTCGAAGGTCCTGCATGATTGCGAGGCCTATGTGCAGAACCTGAACGAGCGCTTCACCAACCCGCGCGGACTGAAGACACCGCCGCTCAAGGGCTGAGCCGCATCGGCTCGATGGCATCGGCTCGATGAGCGCGCCAGTTCATATCGGCATCGACCTCGGCGGCACCAAGATTGAGGCCGCCGCGCTCGCCGCAGACGGCCGCATGCTGGCGCGGAAGCGCATCGCCACACCGCGCGGCGACTACCCGGGCACCCTCGATGCAATCGCTCAGCTCGTCGCCGAGCTGGAATCAGTGCTTGGCGTCCAGACAACAGTCGGTGTCGGCACCCCAGGCGCATTGTCGCCGTTCACGGGCCGCGTGCGAAACGCCAACTCCGTCTGGCTCAATGACCGCGCGCTGGACGCGGACCTCGCGCAGCGCCTCGGGCGCCCGGTCCGGCTCGCCAACGACGCCGATTGCTTCACGCTCTCCGAGGCCACCGACGGCGCCGCGGCCGGCGCCGCGTCGGTATTCGGTGTGATCATCGGCACCGGCACCGGCGGCGGCATCACGGTGCACGGACAGTTACTCAGCGGCCCGAACGCGATCGCCGGCGAATGGGGCCACAACCCGCTTCCTTGGCCTGCCCCGGACGAACTCCCCGGTCCTGAGTGCTATTGTGGCAAGCGCGGCTGCGTCGAGACCTGGGTCTCTGGTCCCGCGTTGTCCGCCGACCTCGAGCGCAGCACCGGCCGCCGGCTGACCGGCGAGGAGATCGCAGACGCGGCGGCGCAGGGTGATCGCGACGCCGAGGCCGCGTTGGAACGCCACGAAGGGCGGCTCGCCCGGGCCTTGGCCAGCGTCATCAACCTGCTCGACCCCGAAGTGATCGTGCTCGGCGGCGGGCTCTCGAACCTGCGAAGGCTCTATACCAATCTCCCGGAGCGCATCCAGCCGCACGCCTTCAGCGATGGGCTCGCCACCCGGATCGTCCCGCCATGTTTCGGCGACTCCAGCGGCGTGCGCGGCGCGGCCTGGCTCTGGCGCGACGGCGCGCACCCGGCCGAGGCCACCGCAGCACGACCGGATGCTGCCGTAGACCCCGCGGACGCGATGCCGAGCTATTCGCGCTGAATCCGAGACAGGACCGATCCTGAAGCACTGAACGGCTCGGCGCGTCCTGCCCCCAACGTTGGACGGAACGGCGGCAACGCGCAGGCGGCTGCGCAGCGCAGCCGCCGTTTGTCGACCGCTACAAGCGGGGCTTCGGCGTCGCGTCGGTCTCCAGCGGCAGCGTCGGATACTCGATGGTCGGCTGCTCGCCGGTGAGGGCCTCGAGGAAGGCCGCAATCGTGGCCGCTTCATCGTCGGAGAGCTGGGTACCGAGCTGGGCCGTGCCCATCACCGCAACGGCCTGCTCGAGATCCCAGATCTGGCCCGAGTGGAAGTACGGCGCGGTCAGCGCGATATTGCGCAGCGGCGCCGCCCGGAACACGTACTCGTCCGAAGCGGTCTCGGTGACCTGGAAGCGACCCTTGTCCTCGGGCGGCAGGATATCGGCGCCGGGCCGCTTGATCAGACCGAACGGATAGTAGCCCTGTCCGCCGATGTTGACACCGCTGTGGCAGGCGGCACAGCCCTTGTCGATGAAGAGCTCGAGACCGGCCTTCTGTTCATCGCTCATCGCACCGTCATTGCCCTCGAGCCACTGATCGAAGGGCGCGTTGGGCGTCACCAGGGTCACCTCGAAGGCTTCGATCGCCTTGGCCATGTTATCGAAGGTGACTGGGTCCTCCTCGCCGGGGAAGGCAAGACCGAAGCGCTCAACGTACTCCGGCATGCTGTTTAGGGTCTTGACCACCTGCTCGGGCTCGTTAGCCATCTCAACGCCCGCCTGCACCGGTCCCTTTGCCTGCGCCTTCAGGTCCTCTGCGCGACCGTCCCAGAACTGGGCGACATTGAACACGGCATTGAATACCGTCGGTGAATTGCGCGGCCCCGTCTGCCAACCATGCCCGACCGAGGTCGGCAGATTGTCGTCGCCGCCGGTGCCGACGTTATGGCAGGTGTTGCAGCTGATCACGCCGCTCGCCGACAGCCGCGGATCGAAGAACAGCATCTTGCCCAACGCGATCTTCTCGCGCGTGACCGGATTGTCCTCAACCTGCTGTAGGCCATAGGGCACGGGCTCGAGCCCGACATCGATCGCCTTCTGGCGCAGTGCAGCCTCATCCGCTGAGGCAGCAAGACCGGTCAACGCGAACGTGACCGCGAGCGACATTGTCGTGATCTTCATCGCCGGATTCCTCTCTCTCACATGGTGTTATTGCTATTGCTGGCCATTACCGGGAAGCGGCCTTCCAAGGGAAGGCCCACTCCAAACGGGGCCGATCGCCGCAGACCGTTGAACCTAGAAACCGCAGTTGACCGCTTAGCCCAGCATGCAACCCTTTGCACTGGTTCCACTTCTGGCGCTTCATGAAGCGCACCCATGGGTGACGGCCGTCCAACTGCGGTTTCTAGGCTGAAGAATGGGCCCCTCGGATGGTGGCTGGTGACACCGGCCTAGCGCTGCTCGCAGGGCTCGAAGAAGCTGTTGTTCATTGCCTCCAGACACTGACGACCGGTCTGACTCAACGCGCTCGGGTCTGCATTGGTGAGCCGCTCCTGGGTCTCCAGCCCCTGGAGCTGACGGGCCGCGTCGCAGGCCTGCGAGTCAGCGCAGGCATTGTCCGCCCCACAAGTGCGCTCCACCAACGCTCGGCAACGACTGTCGCCGGCTTCAGAGCCAATGCTCGAGCAGGCCGGAAACTCCGGGTCGTCGAGCGCATCGCGACAGCGATCATTGGTTGCGGACGGTGCCGAATCGCGGTCGAAGTCACTGCGCCCGCGCCGATCTTGGGCCGCCTCATCGAGTAGTGCGCGCGCGCGCAGGCAGGCTGCCGATGAACGGCAGGCATCATCAAAGCCACAGGTCTTGCGCACGAGCTGCTTGCAATAACGGCGAGCGAAGACCGGCTCCGGCTCGGCCTGTCCGCGCCACTGCTGATACATCGGCTCAGTCGGCACCGCGATCCCGTCGCGCACGATCACCGTGGACCCGTCCTCGAGCTTGTGGACGCCATCCCAGAGCGGGCGCCGCTCACCGTCGATCACCCCTGTCGCCCGTCGCGTGTCGGGATCAACCATGATCTCCGGACCACCCTCCAACTGACCACGCCAGCTCTGCGCGATGGCGAGCGGGACGGCACCAAGCCAGCCAATCAGTAAGCCGAGAAGCACGAGCAGACGCCACCCCCGAAGGCCACGACCGCCCGCAAACCGGGATGTTGCCAGTCGAAGGTTGCCCATCTGTTTCCCCTCCGGTTGCGGATGCTCCAAAGCTCAACGTTGCGGGCGGCCGCCGCAGGCGGCAACGCAGTCGCGCATCGTCCGGAACGGCCAATCACGATCACAGACCCCGGGCCGAAACACGCGGCAGGTATCGCTCTGATAGTCATAATAGACGGCATCGACCGGACTGCTACATCGACCCCGTGCGGGCGCTTCGAGGCAGCTGACATGCATCAGATCGTCGCCGCCATCGCCGAGCGAGCCGGCGCAGCCTGTTAGCAGCATGAGGCTCAGTACTGCAGCGATGCGCAGCCGAGCTTGGTCCTGGTCGCCGAGCGGCCGCACGCTGGTCCTGACCATCGGCTCGACGGTCAGCTGTTGCGACTCAGCAGGATTCAGGAAACGATGGTTGAGCAAGGGCATTGAGTAAAACAATCGAGCAAGGGCCTCAAGCGAGACTGATCTGAGCCAGCTACTGGTCTGAGTCCGTACTCGTCTGAACCTGAGGTATCCCCAGAAATTGACTCGAAAAGACGGCAGGTTATCCTCTGCTTGCCCAGCAAGCCACTGCGCTAGGGCCTCATCGCCAGGGATCACTCGCCGCGTCGCCCGCTTGCGGGCGACAGGCCGGTTTCGGCAACCCCCCGGGGGTTATCATCGTGCCGGCACCCCAGCGGCGGCCAAATTGTGGGGATACCTCAGGGTCTGAACCGGCTACCGGTCTGAACCGGTTACCGATCTGAGAAAGACCCCGATCAGAGCAGCGCCCGGCCGTCAGCCGCAAGCAGCGGCTCGGTGCACTCAGCGGCCCTGATGGCCAGACTAGCGCGGAGAGGCATCGAGCCCCGGAACCTGGCCCGGTACCGCAGCCGAGTCGCCGACCAGCCAGGCCACCTGGTACGGCTCGAGCTCGAAACGGCTCGGCACCTGCTCGCCGCTCTGTCGCCAGCCGCCGATCAGCTCCCGCCAACGCAGATCCCTCGGCCGACGAACCAGCCGGCCGAACGCCAGCTGTAGCGGCGCGCCGGTCAGATTCGCGACCATCCACAGCGTCTGGGATTGATCCGGGGCCACCCGGTGCACCCCGAACAGCCCCGCCGGTAGCTCGAGCGCCCGTTGCGGCCCGTCCGGATGGAAGGCCGCCTGCGCCCGCCGAATCCTAAGCCGACGCAGATACTCAGGCAAGATGCGCCGAGCCTGATGGGCGGAATCACTCCCAAGCATCGCATCGAGCTCCGGCACCGCCCATTTCTGGCGGTTGATCGTCCGGGCGCGGCCGCTCTGCTCGGCCCCGCGCAGGTTGTTCGAAGCCCCGAGCAGGCTGTTGAAGTAGATCCCTGGAATCCCCTGTAGGCTCATCGCGATGGTCTGCGCGCAGAGGAAGCGCTGAATCGAGAGCTCCAGATCGCCCGGGATGCCCACGGCATCGAAATAGGTAATGTTGAGCTCGTAGGGCGTTGCCGAGCCATCAGGATTACTGCGGCGCGAGACGAGCCCGCCACGCTCCTCCATCGCCGTGACCAACGCCTCGAGCTGCGGCTGGGGCAGTAGCCCCTCGAGCGGGCGCACGCCGATGCCATCATGCGAGGCAGTGAAATTGAAATAGGTGCAGCCGGGCTTCGGCGGTGCAAGCTTTGCGACCCAATCGGTCAGGTAGCGCCCGTTCCCGCTGTGCATTGCATGGAGCAACAGCGGCGGCAGGCTGAACTGATAGACCATGTGGGCCTCGTCCCCCTCACCGAAGTAGCTGATGTTCTCGGCGTGCGGCACATTGGTCTCGGTCATCACCAGCACGGTCGGTGCCACCAGCGTCAGCAGATCGCGCAGCAGCTTGACGACCTCATGGGTTTGCGGCAGATGGATGCAGGCCGTGCCGAGCTGCTTCCAGAGGTAGGCGATCGCGTCCAGCCGGATGATCTGGGCGCCGTGGTGGACGTAGAACAGCAGGATGTCGAGGTATTCGAACAGCACGTCCGGGTTGCTGAAGTCGACATCGATCTGATCATGCCCGAAGGTCGCCCAGACATAGCGCTGACCATGCGGGGTCTGGACCGGCCGCAGCAGCGCCGAGGTGCGCGGCCGGACGACCCCACTGAGGTCGGTCTTGGGATCGACCTCGATGAAATAGTGCCGCTCCGGCGCCATGCCACTGCTATAACAGCTGAACCAGCGGCTGTAACTGGAGACATGGTTGATCACCAGGTCGACCATGAGCCGGTAATCCTCGGCCAATGCCCCCAGATCGGCCCAGTCACCGAGGCGCGCATCGACACGTCGATAGTCGACCACGGCGAACCCGTCGTCAGAGCTGTAAGGGAAGAACGGCAGGACATGGACCGCAGAGACGGCATCGCCGACCTGCTCGGCCAGGAATCGGCGCAGCGTCGCAAGCGGCGCCTCGTGGTTGGCGCTGACCATATCGGCGTAGGTGATCAGCACCGCATCGGTCTGATCCCAGGGGGCACAACCGGCCGCCTCCGGTGGGCAGTCCGCCCCGACACCATAGCGGCCGATAATCAGCTGCAACCGCTCCATCAGCGCGTCCAGCGCATCCTCGCCATAGAGGCGGCGCAGCCGTCCGCGAATACGCTCATAGACGCGCCGCTCGACCACAAACATGGCTCACTCCGTCATATTGCGTACATTGTTGATCAGGCTGCGCAGACTGTCGCGCAGCACCCGGTAGCTATAGAAGCGGCTCGCCGTCCGATAATTGTGCTCGACCAGCGCAGCGCGGTACTCGGGATCGCCCAGGATCTGGCGCGTCTGCTCGACCGTGGACTTGTCGATGACCCCATCGATCACGGGCAACCGGAAACCCTTGGGCTCGATATCGCGCTGATAGACGCTGTAACGTCCGATGACGATCGGCAGCCGGAAGTAGACCGCCTCCAGCAAGGCATTGCCGAAGCCCTCATAGAGGCTCGGGAAGGTCACCAGATCGGCGTGCGGATAGAGGTCGCTCAAGACGTAGATCTTCTGACCCTGCTGGTCGAGCTGGCGGCGGTCTGCCATCCGCGTTCCGAACAGCTTCAGCGACACGCCTTCATCCTGGGCGAGCTGCTGGATCTGGCGCTGGTATTCGTGGCCCTCGTCGCCGCTGTGGTGCGAGATCACCAGGTGGGCGCGCGGCAGCTTGAGCCGGCGGATCAGATGGATCGCGTTCTCGATCCCTTTGCGCGGGACGATCCGCGTCGGCTGCAGCACCAGCAGGTCGTGCGCGCCCAGGCCGAGCGCGTCGCGCACGTCGGCGGCGTAGGCGTCAGGCGGGCCGGGAGGGTTCTCAAAATCGAACACGTTCGGAACCAGGATGCTCGGCAGACCCTTGCGCCAGGCGATCTCCTCGCGCGCGGCCTGATTGATCACCACATGCTGGAGGTGCGGCACCCGCGGCGGAAAGGCCATCTCCAGGTAGTCGTCCACCGCCGAGATCTGGAACCGCTGCCGTTCCCACATGAAGTCGTGATGATGGGCGATCGCCGGCATCTCGGTCTCGAGCAGGAACTCGGTGATCGCGACCCCAAGCGGCACGTGCATCGGGATCGTCAGCGCGTTCTCGATGATCAGCACATCGAGGTCGAAGCGCTCGCGGAAGCGGTAGAGGGTCGACTTCAGGTAGCTCGCCAGCTCTCTGATCCGGCGGCTGACCTCGGGGCTGCGGCGCGTGCAGCCCCAGAGCTGCGAGTTGATCCACTGATTCTCGGAGTGATCGAAGAACGCCTCCGGGATACAGAGGCTGACGCCCGGATCACGATCGAGCACCCCGCCATACCAGAAGCTGACGTGACCGCTTTGCCAGAGCACCTCGGCCCATTTCGCCGCCTCCAACGAGACGCCATCGGTGCCGGCGAAGCGGGTCGAGACAAAACCTATGTTTTCCGGTTGCTTCATGCGCCCTGTTGGAGCTTCTTGCGATTGAACCTGTTGCAGCGCGGGCGAGGCCCTGCCAAAGCGCCATCTCTGAGACCCTTGTTCGTCCGAGCCACACATCCCAAGCTCGACGCGGTTAGCAACCTTCCAGCATCAGCAGGGCGCCAGCGATGCCCGGTGCAGGCAGCCGATGAGCTCGAGATGCCGCGGCGCAACGCGATTCGCCCAGGTCTGCTGGTGAGCGAGACCGAGTCGAGCATAACCCGTGCCGCATGGCTCGAAGTCGAGCGCCAGCGGCCGCGTAGGCCAGATTGTCGGCACTGCTGCGCTCACAATCGTCACCAAAAAGCGGCGCTATCCGGGCTATGATCCCACAGCATGCGTATCGCAATTGTCCATTTCCATCTCCAGACCGGGGGCGTCACCCGTGTCATCGAGCATGCCTGCCGAGCACTCGCGCTCGGCGGCCACGAGGTCGTCGTGCTCAGCGGCGAGCTTCCGCAGCAGCCGCAGGGGTTCCCGGCCAGGGTCAAACTGGTACCGGCCCTGGGCTACGAGGAGCGACGCGAACCGCTGGGACCGAGCGCACTGCGGGATAAGATGACGCAGGCAGCCGCCGAAGCGCTCGGCGCCACACCGGACCTCTGGCATGTCCACAACCATTGCCTGGGCAAGAATCTGGCGTTGCCCGGCGCACTCTTCCAGCTCGCCGAGTCGGGCCAGCGCTTGTTGCTGCAGCCGCATGATTTCGCCGAGGACGGCCGGCCTGCCCTGTACCGGCGCATGCTGGAGACCCTCAGCGCCCAAGATAGTGCAGCACTCTCGGCCCGTCTGTACCCGCTCGCGCCGCAGATCCACTATGCGACCCTGAATGCACGTGATCTGGGTTTCCTTGGCGCGGCAGGCATTCCAGCCCAGCAGCTGCACGAACTTCCGAACGCGGTCGCGCTCGCCAGCCCGGCCGCGAGCGGCTCCCCAACGGACTCACCAAAGGGCTCCCCAGCGCTCCCGGCGAGGTCGCGCCTTTGGCTCTATCCGACGCGCGCCATTCGACGCAAGAATCTCGGCGAGCTGTTGTTCTGGGCCGCGGTGGCCGGCACCGAGGACCGTTTCGGGGCCACGCAGGCGCCGCAGAACCCGCTCGAGCAGCCGCCCTACCAACGTTGGGTCGCGTTGGCAGAGGAGCTGGCGCTGCCGGTCGACTTCGAGCTCGGCGCCCGCACCGCCGATTTCGGCGCGCTTCTGGCGTCCAGCCATGCGCTGATCACCACGAGCGTCGGCGAGGGGTTTGGTCTCGCTTTCCTCGAGCCCTGGCTGATCGATCGGCCACTCGCAGGCCGCGAACTACCGGAGATCACGAGCGATTTCACCGCCGACGGGATCGACCTCAGCGGGCTCTACCGGCGCCTTCCGGTCCCGCTGGACTGGCTCGATGCCGAGGCGCTGCGCCGACGCTTGGACCAGGCACTTGCGATCACCGCCGATGCCTATCGACGCCCCCGCGACCGGGACGACCTCGACCGTGCATGGGGCGCGGCGACCGACGGCGCCGGCCGGATCGACCTCGGCCGGCTCGACGAGGAGGCCCAGGCACAGGTACTGCGACGGGTCCGGGCCGACCCAAGCGCGCCCTCTGCGCTCGATGCGACCAGCCCGCCACTTGCAGACGATCCCGACGTGATCGCGCGCAATCGTGCGCTGGTCGAGCACCACTACCTGCTTGAGGGGTATCGGCATCGGCTCGAGGCGATCTACCAATCCCTGCTCGCGGCACCGAGCACGGCGATCGGTGATCAGGCCGATGGTGAGGCGCTCATCACCCAGTTCCAGGCGCCCGAACGGCTCTGGCTACTGCGAACCTGAAGCGATCGCTGTCAAAGCCGATATCGACTCGCCCTCACCAGTCATTCGTTGAGGAGTCCAGCATGAGCGACGAGACACTGATCGAACGCATCCGCACCCTCTACGAGACGCCGCTAGCGCCGGAGCCGACCGCGCTTGCGCCCGAGCTCGACCCGATCGACGGGATCAAGGCGGTTCTGTTCGACGTCTACGGCACGCTGCTGATCTCGGCGAGCGGCGATATCGGTCTTGCCGGTGATGCCGCCGACGGACTCGAGCTCGGCCAGCTGCTCGCCAGCGCCGGCCTCGATGCACCGTCAGCGGGCGTAGCCAGCCTCGACAGCGACGTCGTCGTCCGCGCCGCGATCGAAGCCGAGCATGAGCGGGCGCGAGCCCGCGGGATCGACTATCCCGAGGTCGATATCCTGGCCGTCTGGGAGCAGATCCTGGGCACGCTCGATCTGAAGCCGACACCGGAGCAGCTTGGCCGCGTCGCGCTCGAGCACGAGTGCCGCAGCAACGTCGTCTGGCCGATGCCTGGCCTCGCCGAGACCCTCGCCGAACTGCGCGCCGCAGGTCTGGTCCTCGGCATCGTCTCCAATGCCCAGTTCTATACGCCGCTGATCCTCGAGGCCTTCCTCGGCCGGCCACCGGCGGGTCTCGGGCTCGAGCCCGAGTGCAGCGCCTGGTCCTATCGGCTCGGCATTGCCAAGCCCTCGCCGGTGATCTTCCGTCCGGCGCTCGAGGGCCTGCAACGAAAGCACGGCATCAGCCCAGAGCAGACCCTCTACGTCGGTAATGACCGGCGCAACGACATCTGGCCGGCGGGCCAGCTCGGCCTGCGCACGGCGCTGTTCGCCGGTGATGCGCGCTCGCTGCGGCTGCGCGACCAGGATCACCGGCTCGATACGGTCCGACCCGATCGGATCATCACCGAGCTGGCCCAGATCCCGGGCCTACTCTGACGGCCTGCTGCCCTGCCGCAAGCTATCCATATCGTCCGCAAAGCAACCGGGCAGAGCCGATGGGCAGGCGCCGATGCGGCGCGCTAACATGCGACACAAGCCGGCCGCACTGGTGTAACCATCGGTCTGACTTGACGGCACCCCTCAGCTCAACCGAAGACCTGTTCCCGCAGCCGGCGCAGCACCGCGAGATCGATATACTCGGCCCCGCCCAGGTCCCCGACGGAGGCGGTCGCCAGATCGCCAGGCTCGCCGAGCTGGTCTACCACCAGGGTCGCACCGGCGAAATCCTGCTGCTCGGTATAGGAGCTGGTCGTCACCAGCAACGCCTCGAGCCCGGCGCCGAGGGCGGAGCGGACCCCGTTCTCGGAATCCTCGATCGCGACACAGGCCGCGGCCGGCAGGTTCAGCTGAGCGAGCGCCAGTTCGAAGATATCCGGCGCCGGTTTCTTCTCCGCTACGACGTCGCCGGCCGCGATCACCTCGAACCAGTCGGACAGCCCGGGCTCCGGCGCCGACTCCAGCAGCGCCGTCACGTTATCCGGCGTGGTGGTGGTCGCGATCGCCAGCCGCACACCCGCCTCCCGCGCCTCGCGCAGCAGACGCAGCACGCCGGAGCGCAGCGGGATGCCGCCCTCGCGCAGCATGCTGACGTAGTGCTCGGTCTTGCGCCGGTGCAGGTGGGCGATCAGCGCGTCCAGGTTCGAGAAGGCCCGCCCATCGGGCTCGAAGCCAGGACGGTACTGGGCCAGATAATGGCGCATCCGCTCCTTGCCGCCGGTCACGGCCAGCAGTTCACCGTACAGCTCGACCGACCACTGCCAGTCGAGGCCGGCCTCCGCAAACGCGGCATTGAAGGCGGGCCGATGGCCATCTCGCTCGGTATCGGCCAACGTGCCATCGACATCGAAGATCAAGGCTTCAAGAGCCGTATGCATAGCGATTCCTGTGATTTCTCGGAAGCTCAACAACGGCGCGCGAGAGTAGCACAAGCGTCGGCGCCGGCCGCATCAAACGTGGAAATTCGGCGCTCATCGCGCTTGTCCCATTCAGAACGATCTGCTAGAAGGAGCGGCTTCTCGGTTCGAGCCTGGTTGCCAGTCTGGTCGCTGGCCATCACTCGAGCCAACCGAAACACGACCGGACCAACGTCAGCGTCGATGGCCGGTATTGACCAACCCCATCGTCTCCGGGAGCACATCATGGCCGAGACAGAGAAGAAAGAAGGCGCAAGGGCGCTCGGTTTTGAGCCCTATGTCGTCGACAAGGATGAGGAGTACATGAACGCGGACCAGGAAGAGCATTTCCGGGCGCTGCTGCTCGAGTGGAAGCGGCAGCTGATGGAAGAGGTCGACCGCACCGTCCATCACATGCAGGACGAGGCAACCAACTTCCCGGACCCGAACGACCGCGCCACCCAGGAGTCCGAATTCAGCCTCGAGCTACGGACCCGGGATCGCGAGCGGAAGCTGATCCGTAAGATCGACGAGGCCTTGGAGCGCCTCGACAATGACGAGTACGGATACTGCGAGGCCTGCGGTGTCGAGATCGGGGTCCGCCGACTCGAGGCGCGGCCGACGGCCACGCTGTGCATCGACTGCAAGACGCTCGACGAGATCCGCGAGAAGCAGCGCGGCTGAGCGTTATACCCGTCTCAAATCGGTTTTCGGCTTTACTCGACCGCTCCGGGTCGCGTAACGGCGCTCGGGGGACGCCGTGAATCCATCCGTGGAGGCTTGACGACGGCATCCATGCCGTCGACACCCCCGCTCGCCGTCACCCGACCCTCCGCTCTGCCGTGCCGAACATTGACGTGCTTTGGGTGTAACGCCCTGGTCGCACCGTCCGCGTCCTGGTCGTAGCCGGTGGCGCCGCCCGGAGCGTCTTCTGCCCCCTGCCCGCCTGTTCAGCGCCAGAGGCGGCGCGGACGGCGGTGCAGAGTCCGCGGCTATGCGGAAACGGGCTCCCGCTCTCGGGGCCACCGGTCGCTGCAGCTCCGGAGGCAGCGGTTGGACGACGCCGTCGGGCTGGTCGCCAAGTCAGACACCGTTCTGGACGTCGGATCAAACGCTGAGTCAGTCGCCGATCCAGACGTCGTGCCGGTCGCCGAGCCAGATGTCGGACCAAACGCCGATACGAGCCAGTTCGATCCTCAATGGGTAGCAGGCATCCCGCTGCCTATCGCGGCCGTTTCGCCCCTTCCCCTAGCGGTCCACTGCATTTCGGCTCGCTGGTGGCTGCGGTCGCCAGCTTTGCCGACGCACGCCAGCACGGCGGCGAATGGCTGGTCCGCATCGAGGACGTCGACCAGCAACGCGCGGTGCCCGGCGCAGACCGCCAGATCCTGTCCACGCTGGACGCGTTCGGTCTTCACTGGGACGGGGCGGTGCTGTACCAGAGTCAGCGCACGGAGTGCTATGAGGCCGCGCTCGCGCAGCTGCGCCGGGCAGGGCGCTGCTACCCCTGCGCCTGCACCCGGCGCGAGATCGCCGCGTCCGGCCCAGCAGGACCTGAAGGCCCCATCTACAGCGGCCGCTGCCGCAACGGGCTGCCAGCGGGACGCGACCCGCGCAGCGAGCGTCTCAGGGTGGACCCAATCGCGATCGAGGTCGAGGACCGGATTCAGGGTCCGGTTCGCCAGTGCCTCGCGACCGAGGTCGGCGACTTCGTGCTGCGACGGGCCGATGGCTTTCATGCCTATCAGCTCGCCGTGGTCGTCGACGACGCCGCGCAGCAGATCAACCAGATCGTGCGCGGGGCCGATCTGCTGAGCTCGACGCCGCGCCAGGTCTATCTCCAGCGGCTCCTTGGTCTGGAACAGCCCCGGTATGCCCATGTCCCCCTCGCACTCGATGCGACGGGCCGCAAGCTCTCGAAGACCCTCGCCTCGGCGCCGGTCGATCCGCGCGATCCCATTGCCGGCCTCGCGCGAGCCTGGCGCTTCTTGGGGCAGGCACCCCTGCCGGAGCCGCCGGCAGACGTCAGCGTCTTCTGGCAGCAGGCCATCCCCCGCTGGCGCATCGACGCCGTCCCGCGCGCGGGTCGGCGTATCGACGCCGACGACACGGGCAGCGGCGATTCCGCCCGAAGCCAGCCATCCAGCAACCCTTGAGCATCCATCGGATCGGCTTCACGACCGCTGCAGCACCTTTTGGGACCAATCAGGCGGTCACGGCTGTTGGCTCGCGATGAACACGCCGGCATAGCCAGGTCAGATCACGCTTTTCCGTTCAGCCAGGTCAGGTCACGCCCGTCGGGTCACCCAGGCCGGCTCGGCTAGGTCAGCCCCTCGGCGCTGCTCAGAGTTTGCACAGCGCCCACGTCACGACGCGGCCGCGACCGGTCGCGCCCAAATCGGGTAGCCCCTTTTCAGACGATCACTCAGTAACGCTCAGGCACATAGAGCTCGGGCGGTAGGTCCTCGCGCTCATAGTTCGGATCGAAGCGGCGGTCCGGCAGGCTGATTGGCTCGTGCGGCACCTCCGTGTAGGGGATCTGATCGAGCAGGTGGTGGATGCAGTTCAGCCGTGCCCGCTTCTTGTCGTTGGCCTCGACAATGAACCAGGGCGACTCGGGGATGTTGGTGCGCGCGAAGGTCGCCTCCTTGGCCTTGGTGTAGTCCTCCCAGCGCACCCGCGATTGCAGGTCCATCGGGCTCAGCTTCCATTGCTTGAGCGGGTCGTGGATACGCATCAGGAAGCGCAGCTGCTGTTCCTCGTCGGTGATCGAGAACCAGTACTTGATCAGCCGGATGCCTGAGCGCACCAGCATGCGCTCGAACTCCGGCACGTCCTGGAAGAACTGCTCGACCTGCTCCGGCGTCGCGAAGCCCATCACCCGCTCGACCCCGGAGCGGTTGTACCAGGAGCGGTCGAACAGCACGATCTCGCCGCCCGAGGGCAGGTGCGGCACATAGCGTTGGAAGTACCACTGGGTGCGCTCGCGCTCGGTCGGCTTGCTCAGCGCGACGACCCGGCAGACGCGCGGATTGAGCCGCTGGGTGATCCGCTTGATCACCCCGCCCTTGCCGGCCGCATCGCGGCCCTCGAAGATCACCGCGATCTTCTCGCCGGTCGCCTGAACCCAGTCCTGCAGCTTGATCAGCTCCGCCTGCAGCCTGAGCAGTGATTTGAAATAGGTGGCGCGGTCGAGCGTCTCCGGGTGACGCTTCTTGTAGATCTTGCGCAGCTCCATCGACAGCGCCGGTTCTGACAGCTCGAGCTCGAAATCTTCATCGAAGGCGTCCTCGAGCTCGGCCTTCAACCAGTCCATCCCGTCGAGGTTCGCGTTCTGTTCGTTCATGTTGGATGAACCCTCGTGTAACGATTGATTTCCCGGGACAGGCGCCGGGACGGCGCCCGGATCGACCGGGCTTTCCGCTCGGAGCAGGAGGCCCGCGGTTGCCACCAGACCGACTGGCTTGATGCTGAGGGGAAACGGAAACCCAGGCTCCGGGAGGACTTGTCCGCCACCTGCCCCAAAACGGCCTCGAACGCTGACCTCAGAACCGGGAAGCAATCGGTGGACAGGCACTGACCTCTGATGCGCGATTCGAGGCCACGCCAGCCGCCTTCAAGCCCCAGCATCTTGACAGCCGATGATGACAGAATCACGACAACAATCGCCGGCGCGCGCCCGTCGACGATGTCATGAGATGTTCACCCAAACCGACTACGCTCATTCATCAACCGCTGCTTTGCCGGAGAGCCCGATGACTGCCGCTCCTTCTACGACCACCGCTGCGCTCGATGCATCGCTGCTCGAGAAGCTCGACGCCTACTGGCGCGCCTGCAATTATCTCGCCGTCGGCATGATCTACCTGCGCGCCAACCCGCTCTTGCGCGAGCCGCTGAAGCCCGAGCACCTGAAGCAGCGGCTGCTCGGCCACTGGGGCTCGAGCCCGGGGCTGGCATTCATGTACGTGCACCTGAACCGGCTGATCACGACCCACGAGCAGGAGATGATCTTTCTCGCCGGCCCCGGCCACGGCGCACCGGGCGTGCTGGCGCCGGTCTATCTGGAAGGGACCTACTCGGAGATCTACCCGAACAAGGGCGAGGACGAGGACGGCATGCGGGCCTTCTTCAAGCAGTTCTCGTTCCCCGGCGGCATCGGCTCGCACTGCACACCGGAGACCCCCGGCTCGATCCACGAGGGCGGCGAGCTCGGCTACTCGGTCTCGCACGCCTTCGGCGCCGCGTTCGACAACCCGGACCTGCTGGTCGCGGTCGCGGTCGGCGACGGCGAGGCCGAGACCGGCCCGCTGGCCACCTCCTGGCATTCGGCCAAGTACCTAAACCCGATCCGCGACGGCGCGGTGCTGCCGATCCTTCACCTGAACGGCTACAAGATCAACAACCCGACCCTGCTCGCGCGCATCCCGAATGAGGAGCTCACCGCGCTGATGCGCGGCTACGGCTGGACGCCGCACTTCGTCGAGGGCGACGACCCAATGACCATGCATCGGCAGATGGCCGAGACGCTCGACCGCTGCTACGCCGAGATCCAGGCGATCCAGAGTCAGGCGCGCGCATCCGGCGAGGCCACCCGCGCCCACTGGCCGATGATCGTGCTGCGCAGCCCGAAGGGCTGGACCGGCCCGGAGGAGGTCGACGGCCACAAGGTCGAGGGCTTCTGGCGCGCCCATCAGGTGCCGCTCTCCGGCATGCGCAACAACCCCGCTCATCTACAGCGGCTCGAGGCCTGGATGCGCAGCTACCGGCCCGAGGAGCTCTTCGACGAGCACGGCCGGCTGATCCCGGAGCTGAAGGCGCTGGCGCCCAAGGGCACACTGCGCATGAGCGCCAATCCGCACGCCAACGGCGGTCTTCTGCGCCGCGCCCTGCGCCTGCCGGACTTCCGCGACTATGCGATCCCGGTTGAGAAACCTGGCACCACCCGGCACATGAACACCAAGCCGGTCGGCGCGCTGCTGCGCGACATCATGGCCAAGAATCTCGACAACTTCCGGGTCTTCGGCCCGGACGAGAACACCTCCAACAAGCTCGATGCGATCTATGAGGTCTCGAAGAAGCTCTGGCTCGCTGAGACCAAGCCCGAGGACGCCGATGGCGGCGAGCTCGCACCCGACGGGCGGGTCATGGAGATGCTCTCGGAGCACACCCTCGAGGGTTGGCTCGAGGGCTACCTGCTCACCGGACGACACGGCTTCTTTGCGACCTACGAGGCCTTCGTCCATGTGATCGACAGCATGTACAACCAGCACGCCAAATGGCTGGCGATCTGCGAGGAGATCCCCTGGCGGGCGCGCATCTCTTCACTGAATCTGCTGATCACCTCGACCGTCTGGCGCCAGGACCACAACGGCTTCACCCATCAGGACCCCGGCTTCCTCGATGTGGTCGTCAACAAGAACCCGGAGGTGACCCGCATCTATCTGCCGCCGGACGTCAACACCCTGCTCTCGACCGTCGATCACTGCCTGCAGAGCCGCGACGACATCAACGTGATCGTCGCCGACAAGCAGAACCACCTCCAGTACCTGGACATGGACGCCGCGATCAAGCACTGCACCAAGGGCCTCGGGATCTGGGGCTGGGCCAGCAGCGATCAGGGCGGCGAGCCGGACGCGGTGCTGGTCGGCTGCGGCGATATCCCGACCAAGGAGGCGCTGGCCGCGACCGCGCTGCTGCGCGCGCATTTCGATGACATCAAGATCCGCTTCATCAACGTCGTCGATCTATTCAAGATCCAGTCCTATGGCGAGCACCCGCACGGCATCACCGACGCCGAGTTCGACAGCCTGTTCACCAAGGACAAGCCGATCATCTTCAACTTCCACGGCTACCCCTGGCTGATCCACCGGCTCGCCTACCGGCGCACCAATCACAAGAACCTGCACGTGCGCGGCTACAAGGAGCAGGGCAATATCAACACCCCGCTGGAGCTGGCGATCGAGAACGAGATCGACCGCTTCACGCTGGCGATGGATGTGATCAAGCGCGTCCCGCGACTGCAGGTCGCCGGTGCGCATGTGATGGAGACGCTCAAGGATATGCAGATCGAATGCCGCAACTACGCCCACGAGTACGGCATCGACCAACCGGAGGCCGACGACTGGGTCTGGCCGTTTTGAGATCACCAGCGCACTGGAGTCGAGCATGAACCAACTAAGCGTGGCGGCCGCCGACGAGCGCACCCGTACCGGTCTGTCGAAGGAGGCGCTGAGCCGGGCCTTCCTCGACAATCTGTTCTATCTGCAGGGGCGCTCGCTGGATGTCGCGACCGACAACAACCTCTATCAGGCCGCCGCCTATACGGTGCGCGACCGGCTGCTCGAGCGCTGGCTCAAGTCGGCCCACGTCTACAAGGAACAGAACGCCCGCACGGTCTGCTATCTCTCGGCGGAGTTCCTGCTCGGCCCGCACCTGGCGAACAACCTGATCAACCTCGGCATCATCGAGGCGGCGCGCGCCGCCGGCGATGAGCTCGGGCTCGATTTCGAGCAGATCCTCGAGAGCGAAGAGGAGCCCGGCCTTGGCAACGGCGGGCTGGGACGGCTCGCGGCCTGCTACATGGACTCGCTGGCGACGACCCAGATCCCGGCCATCGGCTACGGCATCCGCTACGAGTTCGGGATCTTCGATCAGGTGATCGTCGACGGCTGGCAGGTCGAGAAGGGGGATACCTGGCTGCGCAACGGCAACCCCTGGGAGATCCCGCGGCCGAAGCTGGCCTTCCCGGTCGGATTCGGCGGCTACAGCGAAGAGTATGCCGACGAGTACGGCGTCGTGCGCCACCGCTGGCGCCCTGAGCTGCAAATCAATGGCGTCGCCTATGACACCCCGATCATGGGCTACGGCGTCAACAACGTGAATCTGCTCCGGCTCTGGCGGTCGGAGGCGCCGGAGTCGTTCAACTTCGGCGCCTTCAATGTCGGCGATTACTACGGCGCAGTCCATGCGAAGATCGGCGCCGAGACCATCTCCAAGGTGCTCTATCCGAACGACGAGCCCGAGGCCGGGAAAGAATTGCGCCTGAAGCAGCAGTTCTTCTTCGTCTCCTGCTCTTTGCAGGACATGATCCGGCTGCAATTGCGCAACACCGGCACCCTCGAGCATTTCAGCGAGAAGTTCGCGGTGCAGCTCAACGACACCCATCCTTCGCTTGCCGTCGCCGAGCTGATGCGCTTGTTGATGGACGAGCACCTGATGGGCTGGGAGCAGGCCTGGACGATCACCCGCAACAGCTGCCACTTCACCAATCACACATTGCTGCCGGAGGCGCTCGAGACCTGGCCGGTCGAGCTGTTCGAGCGGCTCCTGCCGCGGCATTTGGAGCTCATCTACGCGATCAATCAGCGCTTCCTCGACGAGGTCCGGGTCCGTTTCCTCAACGACGAGGCGCGGGTCGCGCGGATGTCACTGATCGACGAGGGCGGCGGGCGCAAGGTGAGGATGGCCCATCTCGCCGCCGTCGGCAGCCGCGCGATCAATGGCGTCGCCGAGCTGCACTCGGAACTGCTCAAGAGCACGGTGATGAAGGACCTCAACGATCTCTGGCCGGAGCGCTTCCACAATGTGACCAACGGCGTCACCCCAAGGCGCTTCATGGTCGTCAGCAATCCGGAACTGGCCGCACTGATCACCGAGACCTGCGGCAACGACCGCTGGGTGAGCGACCTCGAGTCACTGCGCGAGCTCGAGCCCCACGCTGAGGATCATGCGCTGCAGCAGCGCTGGCGCGCGGTCAAGACCAACGCCAAGCGCGAGCTCTCGGATTGGCTCGGCGCGCGCACCGGCTACGCGCCGGACCCCGAGTCCCTGTTCGACGTCCAGGCCAAGCGCTTCCATGAATACAAGCGCCAGCACCTGAACCTGCTGCACATCATCTGGCTCTACGAGCAAATCAAGCAGAACGCGAACACCGACCTGACCCCGCGTACCTTCATCTTCGGCGGCAAGGCCGCCCCGGGCTACTTCATGGCCAAGCTGATGATCAAGCTGATCAACGCGGTCGGCGAGGTGATCAACAAGGACCCCCAGGTGAACGGCACGCTGCGGGTGCTGTTCATGCCCGACTTCAACGTCAAGAACGGACAGCGCCTGTATCCGGCGGCCGATCTCTCCGAGCAGATCTCGCTCGCCGGCAAGGAGGCCTCCGGCACCGGGAATATGAAGTTCTCAATGAATGGCGCGCTGACCATTGGTACCCTCGACGGCGCCAATATCGAGATCCGCGACGAGGTCGGACACGAGAACTTCTTCCTGTTCGGCATGACCGCCACCGAGGTCCAGCAGCGGCAAGCCGCCGGCTATCAGCCTTGGGAGTACTACCAACGCAACGAGCCGCTGCGCTCGGCGATCGATCTGATCGCCTCCGGCCTGTTCTCGCACGGCGATGCCGAGCTGTTCCGGCCGCTGACCGAGAACCTGATCCATCATGATCCGTTCATGGTCCTGGCCGATTTCGAGGACTACCGCGAACGCCAACAGGAGGTAGACCGAGCCTATCGCGACACGCATCATTGGGACCGGATGTCGATCCTGAATACCACGCGGATGGGCAAGTTCTCGTCCGACCGCTCGATCCGCGACTATGCGCAGCGCATCTGGCAGGTCGAGCCGACCCCGGTCGAGGTGCACGACGGGGCGTGACGCCCGGCAGCGTGGCAGCGCGTTGGAATAGAACGGCGAGTCCGCCTCGTTGCGCGTCGCCGGCCTGTTTGCGGTCAAGCACGCAGAACGCCCCTCGCGGCTGTTCAACTGCCGCTTCTTAGGATAATAGAGACCTCGGCGGGGTTCTCGGCTCGCTGAATCGACCTTCAAGAGAAACCAACATCATGGTTGCGACAAGACTCATCCCGATTGATATCGCGGTTGCCATCGCGCTTGGCAGCGTGCTTGCTGGGGCGCTGACTGGCTGTACCCAGGAGACGCAGAACAAGATCGGCCGCTCACTGCAGAACTGGACCGGCGCCAATGGCGTGCTGGAGATCTACTCTGGGGGCGAGCTGGTCAAGCGTTTCATCGAGATCGACAAGCTCTCGACCGCGACCTCGACACAAGGCGGCGACATGGCGCGGCCCTACCGCTTTGCGTACGGGGTGCTGGACAACAACCTGAATGGGAAACGCGACAACGACGAGCGCAAGGTCTATTTCGAGATCAGCGACTACTCGACCAACTACGTCTTCTACGGTGACCCAGGCAACTGAGTGTCGCCGCAGTACCCTGCAATCGCTGCCTCAGCCTTGCCTCGATCGATGCCAGCCCCAACCGATGCGCGGCCGCTCCAGCGGCGCGACGGCGCGGCGGACGCCGCCGACGCGACAACCTTCACGGCAACACGGCGCTATAACCCGCTCTTTGACAGCCAAAGCGGTTCCCTGTATGCGTTCGAGGGCTGGTCGAGCAGCGACGGGGCCTGCAACCAGCCCCAGGAAATGATCCATCGATCACTCCTGGATGGATTGATGAGCGCCCTCGATGCGCTGTCGATCTCGCCCAAGCTTGGAGCCGTTCGACTGCTCTGGCCGCTCGATCTGTCGGCGATGCGCATCCCAGGCTGGCCGTTCGACCAGACCTCGGAACGGCTGCGCTCGGCGGGCATCGACCCGGCCCGACTCGTCTTCGAGGTAGCGGGCCGCGGGGATACTGCGGAGCTGGATCAGGTGCTCGCTTTCCTCGCCGAGCTGCGCCGGGACGGGCATCTGATCGCGATCGGCGCGCAACTGAGCTACGACCTCCGACTGCGGCTCCTGCACGAACAGGCACCCGAGTTGGCCCGTCTCGCCCCTTTCCTGGTCGACGGCATCGAGCACGACCCGAAGAAGCGGTTGCTGCTGACGCATGCGGTACGTCAGCTACAGGGCCTCGGGGTCAAGGTCTGGGCATCCGGAATTCAGAACGACGCGGCGCTGCGGATCTGCCAGGACATCGGCTGCGACCTGGTCGCCGGCCCAGCCCTCGCGAGCCCCGAGAGCGAACCGGCGCGCATCCCGCTGCGCTGCGGGCGTACCGGTGAAGACCGGCAGATGCGGCGGCGCGATGACGCTGGCCCGGAGCTGGTCCGCTCGCAGCTCGAGCAACCCCCGCCCCTCCCGGTCGACGCCCCGATGCAGCAGGTCTTCGACTGGTTCAGAGAGCATATCGAGCACAGCTATTTCCCGGTCTTGAACGCCCACAGCCGTCCGCTCGGCCTACTGCGCGAGCGGGACATCAAGCGCTTCACCTACTCCAGCTATGGGCGCGAGTTGCTCTCCAACCGCGCGCTGAAGAAGTCCCTTGCCGATTTCCTGACGCCCTGCCCAACGGTCGACATCAGCGCCTCGGCAGAACTGATCCTCGAGGTCTATGCGGCAAGCGATCAGCCGCCGGGCGTCATCGTCACCAAGGACTGGCGCTACCACGGCTTTCTCTCTCAAGCGGCGCTACTGCAGATCATCGAGCAACAAAAGCTCGCGACAGCGCGCGAGCAGAATCCGCTGACCGGACTGCCCGGCAACCGGCAGATCCTGGCGTATATCGGCGAGACGCTCGAGGCTGTGGACTGTACCCGGGCGCTGGTCTATTTCGACTTCGACCACTTCAAGCCCTTCAACGACCGCTACGGCTTTCGCCATGGCGACCGCGTGATCCAGCTGTTTGGCGAGCTATTGCGAAAGGGCTTGCCTGCCAACTCGACCTTCGCCGGTCACATCGGCGGAGACGACTTCTTCGCCGGGTTTCACCGGATCGAGGAGACCGAGGTGACCGGGCTCGTCATGCAGCTGCTGCGCGATTTCGAGTGCAACGCCGAGAGCCTCTACGAGCCCGAAGACCGCGAGCGCGGCTATATCGAAGCACCGGCCCGCGCCGATCTCAGCACCCGACGGCTGCCCTTGCTGCGCTGCAGCGCAGCGCTGATGCTGATACCCGCCGGCGTCGGCAAGGCGGATCAAGTCGAGACCATTACCCGCCAGATGGCCACGCTCAAGAAGCGCGCCAAGGCGTCGCCGGACGGCCTTGCCACGCTCTCGCTCGAGATGCCATGACCTCGATGCGCTGCAGGCCGCAGCAATCGGCTTCGGCGCCTGACCATCCCATCCACAAGCAGGCCCCGGTCGCACCCGCGCTGGCGCACCTGAGCCCCGGCAAGAGCCGGCTCGGTCTCACCGCACCGCCGCCCGGCCCGATGCCCTGCGCATGGCGCTGGAGGACGACACCCCTATGACCGAGCCGACCATCGCGCGGCCGAACCACGCCGAATCCGTTGTTGCGTCTTCTTGGAGCGAGATCCAGGAGCTGCTGTTCGCCGAGTCCTGGGTGCCGGAGATCGGCCGTTTCCGTTCCCGCTACGCCTACCGCGGGCTCTCCGACGCCAGCTATCCGCTCGAGACCACACTGATGCGGCTCG
>JAAAOQ010000152.1 GCA_009908845.1 Gammaproteobacteria bacterium | reverse complement strand
GGCGCGGGCTGTTCGCCGAGGCCGATGGCGGCACCCTGTTCCTGGACGAGATCGCCGAGATGCCGTCGGCGATGCAGACCAAGCTGCTGCGGCTGCTGCAGGACGGCCGGGTGCGCCCGGTGGGGGCCAATACCGAGATCAGCACCGATGTGCGCATCATCGCCGCGACCCATCGTGATCTCGGCGAGCGCATCGCCGCGGGACAGTTCCGTGAGGATCTATTCTATCGCTTGGAGACCTTCCGCATCCGGGTGCCGCCACTGCGCGACCGTGGCGAGGACCTCGCGGTGCTCTTGCAGCACTTCCTACAGACGCAGACGGTGGGGCGCGCGCGGCCGCCCCGGCGCTTCGCCCCCGAGGCCTGGCGCGCGCTGCTCGCTTACCGTTATCCCGGCAACGTGCGCGAGCTGACGAGCCTGGTCGAGCGCGCTGTGACCTTGGCGCCCGAGGCGGTGATCGGTCTCGAGGACTTGCCCGAGCGCGTGCGTGATGCTGCCGGCGCGCCGGGCGCGAGTAATGCGCCTTGTGGCAGCTCGGTGGCGGCGCTGCGTTCGGATGCGGACTGGCAGACACTGGCGGAAGTGGAGGCGCGCTATATCCGCTCGGTGCTCGATTGGACCGAGGGCAACAAGCAGCGGGCGGCCAAGATCCTAGGGATCGGCCGCAAGACGCTCTATCGCAAGCTCGATGAGTCGGGCTCGGATGTTACGTAGCGAAATGACACATGTATTGTTTCGACTCACGCCGCCGTGCCGTTCGGAACCTTTCCTCGCGCTCTATTAGCGTCTCTAGGGTGTTGATTTAAAATGCGAAAACGTCTTTCTCTTTGAGGTTGGCACGAGGGTTGGTAGGAGGGGGCTGCCATTCACGATCCTACTGACTAGGAGATATGACGATGAAGATGACACGCAGCCAACTGTTTGCAGCCCTGATGATGATCACGCTTCTGGTGGCGACTGGCACCGGCTTTGCCCAGCAAGGAGGGGCCGGCGCTGCGGGCGGTGGTTACCAGGCGCCGCCGAGTGCGCCGATGAACGTCGACGACAATACAGTCTCGAGGTTCGCTGATGCGTTCTTGGCGGTGCAGGAGATCAGTGACGACCTCACCGAGAAGATGGCAGAAGCCGAGAACGCCGAATCGGCTCAATCAATGCAGAGCGAAGCCCGGCAAGACATGGCTCAAGCGGTTGAAGACAACGGGATCTCAGTGAAGCAGTATAACGATATCGCTTCCGGGATGCAGCGCAACCCACAGCTTGCTGAGCGTGTTCAGGCAGCCATCGAGGAAGCGCGCTAAACCGTTTGGGCTTTCGGCTCGGGACAGTCAGCTTCGATAGCTGGCTGGGCCCGGGCGCCGGGATCGAGTTTCAACGCCCACACGCAGTGAGCCGCCGTCCTTCGTTCTGTTTTGGTCGGCAGCTTGCTCTCTTTTCATCATCGATGTTGCGAGAGACGTTATGCGTATCGGTCGTTTCTTGGCGGCTTGCGCGCTTGGCGCGGTGAGCCTGTCGGCGATTGCTGAGCAGGCTGCAACTGCCGAGACCGCGGCCAGGGCTCAGGTACTCATCAAGATCAATCCGCTGCTCGGCGGCTACGAGATCGAGGCGCAGCCCAGCGCGGCTGGGTTACGGCTCGAGGGCGCGGTCGCCAACGAGATCGAGGTCGAGCTCGCCCTGCAGCTGGCCGAGCTGATCGCCGAGCAGGAAGACAGCGAGGCCGAATCCGCCCTGCGCCTGGACGCGCCGATGCCGGAGACGGAGACCGAAAGCGGTCTCATCACGGCGGTGCAGGACCTCACGACCGCGGCGCGTTTGCGGCAGCGACTGCGCTGGCAGGTTAGCAATATCCCGCTGGATGTCGACGTCGAGGTCGAGCGCGGCGTGGTGCGTCTCCACGGCCAGGTGGGGACCTCGGCCACGAAGGACCGCCTGGCGGCCATGGCCCAGAATACCGAGGGGGTCGACGAGGTCTTCAACTACCTCAGTATTGATCCGGCCTTGATCACCGACGAGCGTGAGCAGCAGGGACGGGCCGAGCAGGTGGAACGCGACGATGCTTGGATCAAGAGCCGTTTGCGGGCGCTGCTGCAGTCCGATACCACGGTGAACGATCGCGCGATCGAGATCGTTGTCGAGGATGCCGTCGTCACCTTGAGCGGCTCGGTGACATCCTCGGCGGAACGCCGCGTTGCGGAAAAGATCGCCGCCGATCTGTCCGGTGTCGAGGAGGTCGATTCCCGTCTCGTCATCGAGCGGCTGCTTTAGCGAGCATTCGCACAAAAAAAAGCCGCTCGCGCAACAGCGGAGCGGCCCATTCGAAAGGAGGAGTGGATGGTTCCGGTGCTCAGCTTAACGATCCGACTCCCGCCAGGCGTTGATAAACCACAATGCGCATCACTGCGAGAGGCCGAGCTCGTTCCAGAGCTTCAACGTGGGCCCGGACTGGTTCATCGTGTAGAAGTGCAGCCCCGGGGCGCCATCTTCCAACAACTGCTGGCAGAGCTCGAGCACGACGTCATGGCCGAAGGCCTTGAGTGACTCCTTGTCGTCGCCGAAGGCCTCAAGCCGCTTCCTGATCCAGCGCGGGATCTCGGCGCCACAGGCGTCGGAGAAGCGGGCGAGCTGGTTGTAGTTCGTGATCGGCATGACGCCTGGGATGATCGGCACATCGATCTGCATGCGCTGGCATTCGTCGACGAAATACCGATAGGCCTCGGCACTGTAGAAGTACTGGGTGATGGCGGTGTCGGCGCCGGCCTCGACCTTGCGCTTGAAGTTCTCCAGATCGGCCTGTGCGGAGGGCGCCTGCGGATGGAACTCAGGGTAGGCCGCGACCTCGATCGTGAAGCGGTCGCCGTACTCCTCGCGCAGGAAGGCGACGAGCTCGTTGGCGTAGCGGAAGGTGCCGATGCCGGTGCGGCCCATGCCGGAGGGCATATCGCCGCGCAGCGCGACCAGGCGCGTGATCCCTTGCTCGATATAATGGCCGACGATGTCGCGCATCTCGGCCTTCTCGGTGCCGATGCAGGCGAGGTGAGGCGCGGTCTCGATGCCTTGCTCGCGCAGCCAGCCGACGGTGGCGAAGGTGCGCTCACGGGTCGAGCCACCGGCGCCGTAGGTGCAGGAGAAATAGCGTGGTCCGACGCTATTGAGCCGTTCGACAGCGAGCTTGAGCTTGTCCATGCCCTCGGCGGTCTTGGGCGGGAACAGCTCGAAGCTCAACACCCGTTCGTTCTGAGATTGATGGGTCATCTCGATCACCGTGGTTGGGCAGGCACGGGGCGCGCCACGCGGCACCGGCGATGGCCGGAGCGGCGGCGCGCCTCCGTGCGCGCGTGGGTGAGAGCCGGGTGGCGCTTAGTAGCGATAGTGATCGGACTTGTACGGCCCCTCGACCGTGACACCGATGTAGGCGGCCTGCTCCGGCGAGAGCGGGGTCAGCTTGGCGCCGACCTTCGCCAGATGCAGCCGCGCCACCTCTTCGTCGAGATGCTTGGGCAGGATATGCACCCCGAGCGGGTACTCCTCCGGCTTGTTGAACATCTCCATCTGGGCGACGACCTGGTTGGTGAACGAGTTCGACATCACGAAGCTCGGGTGGCCGGTCGCGCAGCCGAGGTTCACTAGCCGGCCACGGGCCAGCAGGGTGATGCGATGACCGTCGGGGAAGACGATCTGATCGACCTGCGGCTTGATCTCGATCCACTCGTACTTGTTCAACGAGCTGACCTGGATCTCGTTGTCGAAGTGGCCGATGTTGCAGACGATCGCCTGGTCCTTCATTCGCGCCATGTGGTCATGGGTGATGACGTCCTTGTTGCCGGTCGCGGTGACGAAGATATCGACCTGGTCGATGACATCGTCGAGCTGGACCACGCGGTAGCCTTCCATCGC
This sequence comes from Gammaproteobacteria bacterium, assembly GCA_009908845.1. Lineage (GTDB taxonomy): Bacteria > Pseudomonadota > Gammaproteobacteria > Chromatiales > Chromatiaceae > Lamprobacter. Next base: position 5,488 of record JAAAOQ010000152.1, on the reverse strand, counting down.
CGCCTGCAGGGCGCAGATCGGGTCGATCTCGGTGACCCAGACATTGGCGCCCAAGCCGCGCAGCGATTCGGCCGAGCCCTTGCCGACGTCGCCGTAGCCGCAGACGACCGCGACCTTGCCGGCGATCATCACGTCGGTGGCGCGCTTGATCGCGTCGACCAGCGACTCGCGGCAGCCGTAGAGGTTGTCGAACTTGGACTTGGTGACCGAGTCGTTGACGTTCATCGCCGGGAACAGCAAGGTGCCCTTCTTGAACATCTCGTAGAGGCGGTGGACGCCGGTGGTGGTCTCCTCGGTGACCGCCTTGATGTCCTGGGCGATCTTGTGCCAATGCTCACGGTCCTTCTCGAAGGTGCGCCCGAGCACGCCGAGCACCGCGGTGAACTCTTCGTCATCGTCGGCGGTCGGCTTCGGCACCGCGCCGGCCTTCTCGAACTCGACGCCCTTGTGCACCAGCAGGGTGGCGTCACCGCCGTCGTCGAGGATCATGTTCGGCCCCTTGCCATCGGGCCAGTTCAGCACCTGCTCGGTGCACCACCAGTACTCTTCCAGGGTCTCGCCCTTCCAGGCGTAGACCGGGATGCCGCGCGCTGCGATCGCGGCGGCGGCATGATCCTGGGTCGAGAAGATGTTGCACGAGGCCCAGCGGATCTCGGCGCCGAGCTCGACCAGGGTCTCGATCAGGACCGCGGTCTGGATGGTCATATGCAGGCTGCCGGTGATGCGCGCGCCCTTGAGCGGCTTACTGGGGCCGTACTTCTCGCGTAGGGCCATCAGGCCGGGCATCTCGGTCTCGGCAATATCGAGCTCTTTGCGGCCGAAATCGGCCAGGGAGATGTCGGCAACCTTGTAGTCGTTGAACTCACTCATGGTATTCAGCTCCTGAGTATCGTGAGTGAGCGCCGTTGATCGGAGGCATCCCTTGACGCGAGCCTGGCAGGACGGGGTTCGCCCTGTTGCAGCGCTCCTCGCGCGGGATGGGGGAGCGTCTCTAGATGCCAGCGGCGTCTTTCAGCTGCGCGGCCTTGTCGGTGCGCTCCCAGGTCAGGTCGGGCAGCTCGCGGCCGAAGTGGCCGTAGGCGGCGGTCTGGCGGTAGATCGGACGCACCAGGTTGAGCATCTTGATCAGTGCGTAGGGGCGCAGGTCGAAGTGGTCGCGCACCAGGCTGGCGATGCGGTCCTCGTCGATCTTGGCGGTGCCGAAGGTCTCGATCGAGATCGAGGTCGGCTCGGCGACGCCGATGGCGTAGGAGATCTGCACCTCGCAGCGATCGGCGAGACCGGCGGCGACGATGTTCTTGGCGACGTAGCGGCCGGCGTAGGCGGCCGAGCGGTCGACCTTGGACGGGTCCTTACCGGAGAAGGCGCCGCCGCCGTGACGGGCCATGCCGCCATAGGTGTCGACGATGATCTTGCGTCCGGTCAGGCCGCAGTCGCCGACCGGGCCGCCGATCACGAAGCTGCCGGTCGGGTTGATGTGGAACTTGGTATCCTTGTGGATCCACTCGGCCGGCAGCACCGGCTTGATGATGTGCTCCATCACCGCTTCCTGCAGCTGCTTGTGGTCGATGTCCGGATCGTGCTGGGTGGACAGAACAACGGCATCGACCGCGGTGGCGAAGCCGTTCTCGTAGCGCATGGTGACCTGGCTCTTGGCGTCCGGGCGCAGCCACTCGAGGACCTTCTCCTTGCGCATCTCCGACTGGCGCTCGACCAGGCGATGGGCATAGGTGATCGGGGCCGGCATCAGCACGTCGGTCTCGTTGGTGGCGTAGCCGAACATCAGGCCCTGGTCGCCGGCGCCCTGCTCCTCGGGGCTGCTGCGGTCGACGCCCTGGGCGATGTCGGTCGACTGCTTGCCCACCAGCGACATGACCGCGCAGGTGTTGCCGTCGAAGCCGACATCGGAGCTATCGTAGCCGATGTCGTTGACCACGCCGCGCACCAGGCTGTCGAAATCGACCCAGTGATCGGTGGTGATCTCGCCGGAGACGATGACCGCGCCGGTCTTGACCATGGTCTCGCAGGCGACGCGCGCATGGTCCGGGTTGTTGTCGTGGGCCAGGATGTCGTCGAGGACGGCATCGGAGATCTGGTCGGCGACCTTGTCGGGATGGCCTTCGGAGACCGACTCCGAAGTGAAGATGAAGTCTTTGGACATAGTTATGAGGTCTCTCGTTGAGTCCGCGGCGAGCAGCAGCGAACGCCGCACTCAGCGGGCGCGGACGGTTTATCTGGATGACGAGAACAACCCAGTCTAAACGATTGCTCCGGCCGTTTACAGGGTCGGCCAGGCCATTGCGGGCCCTATCAGGGCTTTGCCTGCACCCATAAAAATTAACCAAAACAAAATCTTATAGGAAATAATAACGGGCACGAAAAGTTTTGTGAAGCCGGCTGAATTGGGCGGTTTCTCAGCGCTGCTCGACCCCGGGCGCCCCGCTTGGGTTACCATGACGCCGATCTTAAACCCAAGTGCTTAGGAGGGTCTTTACGTCATGGTTTCATTGGAAACGCCGGTCTGCGATTTTGGCCTGAAGGCGCCGGATTTTTCGCTTCCTGGTGTCGATGGGCGGACCTGGAGCCGGGATGATTGCGCCGGCCCGAATGGGCTGCTGGTGATGTTCATTTGCAATCATTGCCCGTACGTCAAGGCCGTCCGTGAGCGCATCGTGCGTGATGCCCGTGAGCTGATGAGACTGGGTGTCGGCAGTGTTGCGATCATGTCGAACGACCCAGCCGACTACCCGGAGGATTCATTCGAGAACATGAAGGCCGTCGCGCTCGAGCACGATTTTCCATTCCCCTATCTGATGGACGAGACGCAGGCTGTCGCCAAGGCATTCGGTGCGATCTGCACGCCGGATTTCTTCGGTTACAACCAGGCGCTCGAATTGCAATATCGCGGCCGGCTCGATGAGAGCCGCAAGGAGACGGCGCCACCCGAGGTGCGACGCGATCTGTTCGAAGCGATGAAGCAGGTCGCGGAAACGGGCCAAGGCCCGCAGCACCAGATCCCGAGCATTGGTTGCTCGATCAAATGGCGGGAGGCATAGACGGCCCGCACCAGCTCAGGGCTGTGGCGGTTGGCCAGTCTAGGGCGGCTGGGCAAGGTGCTGGGAGGGCTGGCGAAGCGGGCGGCGCACGCAGGACTTGCGGAAATCAGTTAAGTAATTCTTAATATTGGGATCTGATAACAGGTCGCCGTCATGATCGCGGGCGCTTTCTTGGCTTCGACTCCGAATTTCGGCGAGAATACCGGGCTTTGTGCTCGCCGCTGATACGCAAAGCCTTGGCAAAGCAGGACCTTGTTTCAATCGTCGGCTCTCGCGCTCGGGGCCTGTCGCCCGTCGACGGCGACCCCCAGGGCGCAGACGCGCCTGCCGCCGTGGCCTCTCCGGCCGAGGCGCGCTGGCAGCCGACCACGAACAGATTCCGTCATCCGACAATTCAACTCAGGAGGGGCAGATGTCCTCACGCAGAGAACTCGCCAACGCGATCCGTGCGCTCAGCATGGACGCGGTCCAGAAGGCCAAGTCCGGGCACCCGGGCGCACCGATGGGCATGGCCGATATCGCCGAGGTGCTGTGGAACGACTACATGCAGCACAATCCGCAGAATCCGGAGTGGCCAGACCGAGACCGCTTCGTCCTCTCCAACGGTCATGGCTCGATGCTGCTCTATTCGCTCCTGCATCTCACTGGCTATGATCTGAGCATCGAGGACATCAAACAGTTCCGTCAGCTGCACTCGAAGACGCCTGGTCACCCCGAGTACGGCTATGCCCCGGGCATCGAGACCACGACCGGTCCGCTCGGGCAGGGTATCAGCAACGGTGTCGGCATGGCGCTGGCCGAGAAGACGCTCGCGGCTCAATTCAACAAGCCCGGCCACGAGATCGTCGACCACTATACCTACGTCTTCCTCGGTGATGGCTGCCTGATGGAGGGTATCTCGCACGAGACCTGCTCATTGGCCGGCGCGCTCGGGCTCGGCAAGCTGATCGCGTTCTACGACGATAACAACATCTCGATCGACGGCGAGGTGCGCGGCCACGGTGATGTCCCGGCCTGGTTCCTCGACGACACCCCGAAGCGCTTTGAGTCCTACAACTGGCATGTGATCCCGAAGGTCGACGGCCATGACCCCGAGGCAGTCAAGGCGGCGATCGAAGAGGCCCGTGCCGTCACCGACAAGCCGACGCTGATCTGTTGCCAGACCATCATCGGCTTCGGCTCACCGAACAAGCAGGGCAAGGAGGAGTGCCACGGTGCCCCGCTCGGCGACGACGAGATCGCACTGACCCGCGAGGCGCTGGGCTGGACCCACCCTGCATTCGAGGTGCCCGATGTAATCTACGCGGGCTGGGACGCGAAGGAGCGGGGTGCCGCCGCCGAGTCAGCCTGGGGAGAGCGATTCGCCGCCTACAAGGCCGCGTTCCCGGCCGAGGCCGCTGAATTCGAGCGCCGCATGGCCGGCGAGCTGCCCGAGGACTTCGACGCCAAGGCCTGGGAGTTCATCAAATCGGTCGATGAGAAGGGCGAGAAGGTCGCGACCCGCAAGGCCTCGCAACAGGCCCTGAACGGTTTCGGCCCGATGCTGCCGGAGCTGCTCGGCGGCTCGGCCGACCTTGCCGGCTCGAACCTGACCCTCTGGTCCGGCGCCAAGGGGATCGGTCCGAACGATGCCAGCGGGAACTACATCTACTACGGCGTGCGCGAGTTCGGCATGTCGGCAGTCATGAACGGGCTGACGCTGCACGGCGGCTTCAAGCCCTATGGCGCGACCTTCCTGATGTTCATGGAGTACGCCCGCAACGCGGTGCGCATGGCCTCGCTGATGAAGATCAACCCGATCTTCGTCTACACCCACGATTCGATCGGCCTCGGCGAGGACGGCCCGACCCACCAGCCGGTGGAGCAGGTCTCGATCCTGCGCCTGACCCCGCGCATGTCGACCTGGCGTCCCTGCGACTCGGTCGAGAGCGCGGTGGCCTGGAAGCTCGCGCTCGAGCGCACTAGCGGGCCGACCGCGCTCGTGTTCTCGCGCCAGGGTGCGCCGCACATGAGCCGCACCGATGAGCAGATGCGCGCGATCGAGCAGGGCGCCTATGTGCTGCGTGACTGCAACGGTACCCCGGAGGCGATCATCATCGGCACCGGCACTGAGGTCGAGCTCGCGGTCCAGGCCGCCGAGCAGCTCAGCGAGTCCGGGCGCAAGGTGCGGGTGGTGTCGATGCCGTCGATGGACGCCTTCGACGCCCAGGACGATGCCTACAAGGAGGCGGTGCTCCCCGACAGGGTCAAGGCGCGGGTCGCGGTCGAGGCCGGCGTCTCAAGCCTGTGGCCGAAGTACGTCGGCATGCACGGCAAGGTCGTCGGCATCGACACCTTCGGTGAGTCGGCCCCGGCGGCCGACGTCTACAAGGCCTTCAACATCACCGCCGAGGCGGTCGCAGAGGCGGTCGAGAGCCTGCTCTGAACGCGCG
>JAAAOQ010000017.1 GCA_009908845.1 Gammaproteobacteria bacterium | reverse complement strand
CCACCCGCCCCTGCTCTACATGGGCTATGTCGGCTTCTCGGTCGCGTTCGCGTTCGCGATCGCAGCCCTGATCGGCGGTAAGCTCGATGCCGCCTGGGCGCGCTGGTCGCGCCCCTGGACCACGGTCGCCTGGGTCTTCCTGACCATCGGGATCGCGCTCGGCTCCTGGTGGGCCTACTACGAGCTCGGCTGGGGCGGCTGGTGGTTCTGGGACCCGGTCGAAAACGCCTCGCTGATGCCCTGGCTGGTCGGCACCGCGCTGATCCATTCGCTCGCGGTCACCGAGAAGCGTGCGGCGTTCAAGAGCTGGACCGTGCTGCTGGCGATCTCGGCCTTCTCACTGAGCCTGCTCGGCACCTTCCTGGTGCGCTCGGGCGTGCTGACCTCGGTGCACGCCTTCGCGACCGACCCCGAGCGCGGCCTGTTCATCCTGCTGTTCCTGTGCGTGGTGATCGGCGGCTCGCTGGCACTCTATGCCTGGCGGGCGCCGAATGTCTCCGAGGGCGGGCGCTTCGATCTGGTCTCGCGTGAGAGCGCGCTGATGCTGAACAACCTGATCTTCGTCGCCTTCACGGTGCTGGTCCTGTTCGGCACCCTGGCACCGCTGATCTACGAGGCCTTCAACCTGGGCAAGATCTCGGTCGGCTTCCCCTGGTTCAACAAGATGTTCGTCGCGCTGGCGCCGTTCCTGGCGTTGCTCCTCGGCATCGGTCCGGCCGCCCGCTGGAAGCACGACTCGCCCTGGCGCCTGACCAAGATGCTCTGGCTCGCCTTCGCGCTCAGCATCGCACTGCTCGCGCTGAGCTCGCGCGAGTCGATCAGTGGCGGGGACTTCTGGGTGCCGATCGGGATCGCCCTGGCCGGCTGGCTACTGTTCTCGCATCTGACCATCGTGCGCGACCGGCTCAAGCACAAGAAGCAGCCGCCCTGGCAGGCGCTGAAGGCCGACTTCAGCGGCAACGGCCGCAGCTTCTACGGCATGGTCGTCGCGCACCTCGGGGTCGCGATGTTCATCGTTGGCGTGACCATGGTCTCGAACCATCAGATCGAGAAGGATCTGCGCATGTCCCCGGGTGATAGCCACGAAATGGCCGGCTATCGCTTCGAGTTCCTCGGCGCGCAGAAGGTCAACGGCCCCAACTACCGTGCTGACCGAGGCCATTTCCGGGTCTACCGCGGCGATCGCCAGATCGCCGAGCTGTATCCGGAGAAGCGGTCTTATCTCGGCGGCGGCATGCCGATGACCGAAGCGGCGATCGACGCCGGCTTCTTCCGCGATGTCTACGTCTCGCTCGGCGAGGCCGTCGGCGGCGGTGATTGGGCACTGCGGCTCTACTACAAGCCCTATGTCCGCTGGATCTGGCTTGGCGCGGTGTTGATGGCGCTTGGTGGCACCATCGCCGTCAGCGATCGACGCTATCGCAGCGCGAGCGTGCGCAGCAGCGCCCCAGCCGCTGCCGCCACGGCCCGGGCCTAAGACAGACGGGCCTGAAACGGCCGCGCCCGAAACGAACGAACCAGAACTGGACGAGCGCCGGCGCGACGGGTCGCGCCGGCGCGCCTGCAACGACGGAACCCTCACGAGTCACACTACGATGGCGAAATCCTGGCGTTTTCTGATTCCGCTGATCATCTTCGGGGCCTTGGTGATCCTCCTGGTCATCGGCCTCGGCAAGGACCCGCGCAAGGTCCCCTCGCCGCTGATCGGCAAGCCGATCCCCGAGTTCAGCCTGCCGGAGCTGACCGATATCGGCCGCACCCTCGTCGACGATGACCTGCGCGGCCAGATCTCGCTGGTCAATGTCTGGGCCTCCTGGTGCAGCTCGTGCCGGCAGGAACATCAGGCGCTGATGGTGCTGTCCGAGAATCCGGACTTTCAGATCGTCGGCCTGAATTGGAAGGACGATGCGCAGGATGCGCTCAGCGTGCTCCGGATGACCGGCAATCCTTATGACCGCATCGGCTATGACCCCGACAATGATGTCGGTATCGAATGGGGCGTCTATGGGGCGCCGGAGACCTTCGTCGTCGATCAGCAGGGGATCATCCGCTACAAGCACATCGGGCCCGTCGACCGCAAGGTCTGGGAAGAAACCCTGCAGCCCCTGATCGCACAGCTCAAGGCCGAAGGCTGATGATGATCCGACCGACCCATCCGCTCCTGCCCACCGCCCTGCTGCTGGCCAGTCTGTTATCCGGCCTGCTCTTCGGCGGCGTCGCTGCTGCCTACACGCTCGAGGAATTCGAGTTCGATAGCCCGGCCCAGCAAGAGCAGTTCCGCGACCTGATCGGCAAGCTGCGCTGCCTGGTCTGCCAGAACGAATCCCTGGCTGGATCGCAGGCCGAGCTCGCGCAGGACCTGCGCAACGAGGTCTACGAGATGATGCGCGCCGGTCAGTCCGAGGATGAGATCCTCGACTTCCTGGTCGCGCGCTACGGCGACTTCGTGCTCTACGATCCGCCCCTCAAGCCCTCGACCTACCTGCTCTGGTTCGGCCCCTTCGTGCTGATCGGGATCGGGGCCGTCGTCGTGATTCGCACCCTGTTGAGCAAGAAGACGACCCCCGATCAGCCCGTCACCGATGCCGACCGTGCCCGCATCGATGAGCTCCTCAACGCCGATCAAACCGCCGATCGCGACCGGCCCTCCGACTCCTGACACGCTGTCCCTATGACCACCTTCTGGATTCTCGCCGCCGGGCTCGCTGGCCTGGCGGTCCTCTTCGTCGTCGCCCCCCTCCTGCAAGCACTGAGGCAACCCACCGACGACCGCTCCGATACGGATGAATCCGACGCCGATCAGGCGCAGATGAACCTCGCGCTGTTCAAGCAGCAGCTGGCCGAGCTCGATGCCGATCTTGCGTCTGGAAAACTCGATCAGACCGGCTACGAATCGGCTCGCCGTGACCTCGAGCGCGAACTGCTGAACGATCTCGGCGATCGCGATCCGCTCACCACCGGCGCTGCCGGGCAGGATTCGACGTCGCTCGCAGGTCGCCTGCCGGGCCCGCGCCTAACCGCGCTTGCGCTGCTGTTCGTGATCCCACTGAGCGCCTGGGCGCTCTATGCCCTGATCGGGAATCAGTCGATCATCCCAGAGCTGGAGCGCATCGCCGCCGCCGGCAGCGGTCCGGCCCAGCGCGGCAGCAACAGCGAGCTGCCGCCGCTCGAAGAGCTCGTTGCCCGCCTTGAGCAGCGTCTTGAGCAACAGCCTGACGACGCCGAGGGCTGGATGATGCTTGGCCGGACCTACTTCGCGACCGGCAATCGCAAAGGCGCCCAGGAGGCCCTGGAAAAGGCGTACGAGCTCAATCCTGAAGACCCGATGGTCGTGCTCGCCTACGCCGAGTCGATCGCGACCAACAACGACAACCAGCTCGAGGGCCGGCCAGCCGAGCTGATCTCCGAGGCCCTGGAGCTCGACCCCGAGAACACGACCGCGCGGTGGCTCGCAGCGATGGTCGCCTTCCAGCGCGGTCAGTTCCGCAGCGCAGCGACGACGTGGCAACGTCTATTGGAGGCGACGGACCCGTCCACCGAGGAGGCAGCCGAGCTGCGCTCGCTGATCGAGGAGGCCGAGCAACGAGCCGGGGTACCGCCCGAGGCGCGACAGCTCGCGCAGGCCGATACCAAGGACAGCTCGGCCGCCGCCGAGGCATCCGGCAAGCCAGATGCGGACCCGACTCCTGAGCAGAGACCTGAGCCGACAACAGCGGCCGAGGCAACAACGCCCGGCGGCGGCCAGGCGGCCGATCCGGCAGCGGCCGAACGCCCCGCCGAGGCACCATCGGCGGAGGCGGAGTCCGCGTCGGCGGGCCAGACACAGGGACAGGGCTCGACGAGCGCAGCCGACGGCAGCGGGCTCCAGGTCCGTGCCGAGCTCGATCCGGCGCTCGCCGGCCGTTATCCGCCCAACACCACCGTCTTCATCTTCGCCCGCGCCGCCTCCGGCCCCCCGATGCCCTTGGCCGTGCAGCGGACGACGCTCGGGCAGCTGCCGGTCGCGGTCCAGCTCGATGACAGCATGGCGATGATGCCGGCGATGCAGCTGTCGAACTTTCCGCAGGTGATCGTCGGCGCCCGTGTCTCGCCGAGTGGTCAGGCGATGCCGCGCCCCGGCGACCTCGAGGGCGAGATCGGTCCGGTCTCGAACGCGAGCGATGAAACAATCCGTATCCTCATCGATCGCGTCCGGCGCTAGGCTGCGTTGGAGCGCAGCATGTCAAGCTGCCTGCGGCGCCTTGAGATCGTCCGCTGAGGACAGGGCAGCGAGCGAATTATGGCGCGGCCCCTGCTGGCACTGATTGCGGTCTATCTGCCGACCGCCCTGATCCCGCTGGCTGGAGCGGTTGCCAGCGGTCAGCCAGTCGGAGACCTGCTGCGGTTTCCACTCCAGGCGCGCGGTTTCGACGCTGCCCCGGCTGATTGGGCCTTCACCTTGTCTGTGTACGGCCTGAGCCTGCTGGCGCTGATCGCGCTGGTTTGGCTCAGCCGGCCCCGTCAACCGGGGCCCGGTCCGGCTTATCGCAGCATCCGACGGGGTTCCTGGCCGAGATTCGTCTGGCTCGCCCCGCTTTGCCTGCTCGCAATGATCATCGCAATCGATGGTGGGGCCGGCAATGCCGCGGTCGGGCTCTTCACGCTCGCACTGCTTCTCGTGTTCAACGCCGATACCGAGCGGCGCACCGGCAGCAGCCTACTGAGCCAGCGGCGCGGCTATTTCCTGCTGCTGTTCCCGCTCAGCCTGACCGCGGGCTGGCTGTTCTTCTATTGGCTCAACCTCTTCGTCGGGCTCTGGCGCTATCCCAATGCCGAGGAGGCCGTCCCGTTCGCCCTCGGCAAGTCGCTCGATTATGCAACGCTGCTCCCCGCACTGCTGAGCCTACGCCAATGGCTGGCCTCCTTCCCATCGTTGCTCGCTGCAACCAACCGAGGCCTGCGCATCGCGAGCGACCCCGGCACCGCCGCTCCAGCCGACGGGTGGTTGCTGATCGGACTCGCCGGCATCGGCCTCGGCGCTTACCCGGTCTGGCCCGATGCGCTGTACTGGCTGATGATCGCCGCACCGGTAATGCTCGCACTGGGCACCCAGATCCTGCGCAGGCAGCCTTCCAGCCTCGCCGGCATCCAGCGGGGCGACTGGAGCCGACCGCTGATCTCAGCGCTTGCCGTACTGCTGATCATCGCGCTGACGCAACTAGTCAATCTGCTGCTCGGCAGGGTCTGGACCTATGCGCTGCCGCTGCTCGGTGGCCCGATGCTCCTTCAGCTCCCGGTTCCGGTCTGGCTCCTGGCACCGCTTCCGCTCGCCCTGCTCGGCCTGTGGCTCGCCGACCAGCTCGCCGACCCCTTTCGACAGCGACCGCAACAACCGCCGTTCAGACCACGCTCGCCCCTGAAGGTCCCGGTCGTCGACCTATCGCGCGATACGAGCCGCCGTTGAGGAACCCGACCGCAACCGGTCGCTCCTAGGTCGGGAGTTCATGTCTGGACAGTCACTGAGTGCAATCCGTTAAGCCCAAGAGCGATGAGTCTGCTTTTCCTGAAGAGCTTCTTCAAACGACCACACCAGGTCGCATCCGTGATTCCGAGCTTTCCGATGCTCGTCGAACGCGTCGCGCGCCAATTCGATTTCTCCGAGCCCCGCCGAATCATCGAGCTCGGCCCGGGCGAAGGCGTCCACACCCGCGCCCTGCTAGAACGTCTGCCGGCAGGATCAAAGCTCCTGCTCATCGAGATCGACAGCGATCTCGCGGCCCACCTCAAGGCCGCCTTCGCAGACGATGAGCGCGTCGAGGTCGTGCAGGGTGAAGCGAATGAACTCGCCGCTGAGATGCAGAAGCGAGGCTGGGAGCACTGCGACTATGTGCTCTCCGGGATCCCATTCAGCATCCTGCCTGCCGACAAGAAGAAACCCCTGATCGAATCGATCTACGCAGCACTCAAACCGGAGCCGCATACCGCGTTCGTGATCTACCAGGTCACGCCGGAGCTACGCGATCATGCGGCGATGTTCCCTCGCCATGCGTCCGACTACTGTCTCTGGAATCTTCCACCGATGTACGTGATCGCGTTCTTCAAGACGCCTTGACTCGATCCACACTGGTGCCATCCACGGGACCGTATCGCGGCCTCTCGGCCGGCTTCCTCTTAGGTCCCGATCATCAAGTCCGCCAGCTTCAGCACTACGCCGAGGATGGCCAAGCCCCCGATCAGCCACCGGGTTTGTGCGGCCAGGGCCTGATGCAAGCTGACCTCCAACTGACTGATGCGTTCCTGAAGGCGGGCGTCCATCTCCCTGATCTGCAGCTCAACCACCGGCACGCGCAAACCCTGCTCGAGGCGCTGATCGCACAGCCTGGGGACCGCTAGCCGGATCGGATCAGAAGGGAACGCTCGTACCTCATGGCGATCGATCCGATGCGAGTCAACGCGCGCATCGACCCGGGCGATGTCTCACAAACAACTGATCGTCACCTCGTACACCCCGCCGATCACGACCCACTCGTCCTCGCCCTTGAGCATCCCCGGCAGCAGGCTGTTGTAGAAAAAGACCTTCGGCAGCGGGATGCGGGTCTCGAGGATGTAATCGCCGAACTCACAGGCCCGCTCGCGATCGCTCGTGAAGCTGTTGAGGTTGTTCAGCAGCACCCGCCGCGGGTAGCCGTTGAACGGGCTGGTCGAAACGCCTTCGAGATCGTCGAACAGATCATGCTCGCCGATCCGGTTGATGCCGCGGTAGAGCGTCAGATGGGTCCGGTTCGGATGCTGGCGGGCCAGCTCGTACTGACAATAGGTATAGAGCAGATCGAGCTGGGCCTCGAGCGCATTGGTCGCATAGAGCCCCTTCGCGCCCTGGGCCAGGTAGTGGTGGTAGGCATCCCCGTCGCTGTCATCGAGCGCACCGGCATGGTAGCGGGCGAGCAGCCCGAACCGGGTCTCGACCCAGTGCTTGAGCACGGCGCCCTCGCGCCCGTCGGCGTCGAAGGACCAACCGCGCACCATCCGGAGATAGTTGGCGTTGCGCCGATACTTCTTGACCCGCTCCGGTGACAGGCCGGCCGCTTCGAGGTCGTCCAAGCAGAAGTGGGCGGCGATGTAATCGACGAAGCGCTCGGCCCGCTCGCGCGCGTCGTCGATCGGCGCCAATAGCTCGAACAGGTCCTTGTGGAAGGCGCGGATGCCATCGATCTCCAGCGCGACCGGGTGCGCCTGATAGGTAAGCCCGCCAAGGATCACGGCCGGGAGATTGCAGCGGTTCAGCGACAAGCGCGCGCCTGCCGGAAGAGAGGGGGGTGAGTGGGGCATGTCGCAGTTGGTACGCAAGCTGTCGGTAGACACACAAAGACCGGGGCCTTGTTATCTATGCTACCAACATCCCGGCTCCGGCGCCTCCCCAATTTATCGTTCTATTTCAGACCTCTAATCACTTTTCAGGATTCTGGCACGCCCGGTGCTTATCCCCTGTCGAGCGACAACACTGTTCACCGCCCGACAGGGCATCCAACCGGGAGAATCTCATGGCACTGCGTCAATGCGCCATCTACGGCAAAGGCGGAATCGGCAAGTCGACGACGACCCAGAACCTCGTGGCCGGCCTCGCCGAGCTCGGCAAAAAGGTCATGATCGTCGGCTGCGACCCGAAGGCCGACTCGACCCGTTTGATCCTGCACGCCAAGGCTCAGGACACCATCATGCACCTGGCCGCCGATGCCGGCTCGGTCGAAGACCTCGAGCTCGAGGACGTACTGCGCGTCGGCTACGCGGACATCAAGTGCGTCGAATCCGGCGGCCCAGAGCCGGGCGTCGGCTGCGCTGGCCGCGGCGTCATCACCGCGATCAACTTCCTTGAAGAGGAAGGCGCTTATGACGATGAACTCGACTTTGTCTTCTATGACGTCCTTGGTGACGTGGTCTGCGGCGGCTTCGCGATGCCGATCCGCGAGAACAAGGCGCAAGAGATCTACATCGTCGTCTCCGGCGAGATGATGGCCATGTACGCCGCCAATAACATCTCCAAGGGCATCGTCAAGTATGCCAGCTCCGGCGGCGTGCGTCTGGCCGGCCTGATCTGCAACAGCCGCAACACCGCCCGCGAGGATGAACTGATCATGGAGCTCGCGCGCCAGCTCGGCACCCAGATGATCCACTTCGTACCGCGTGACAACGTCGTGCAGCGCGCCGAGATCCGCCGTATGACGGTCATCGAGTACGACCCGAGCGCCAAGCAGGCCGACGAATACCGGCAGCTGGCGCAGAAGATCATCGACAACACCAACTTCGTAGTCCCGACGCCGATCTCGATGGACGCCCTCGAAGACCTGCTGATGGACTTCGGCCTGCTCGACGAAGAAGACGAGAGCATCGTCGGCAAGTCTGCAACCGAAGAGGTCGCCGCCGCCTGAGGGCGAGGCCCAGTGCCGATGCCCGCTCCCTGCCCCGCTGTGCCTTGGGCGCAGCGGGAGCAGCCAAACGGCAAGGCCGAGCGCCTCGTGACAGTCGACACGATCCCGTTCCCGTTCCCGCTCCCGTTCCCAACCGAGCGCGCGCTTGCGGATTAGCAGCGGCGCCGATCAGAGGAAAGCCGACATGGCAATGACCCGCGAAGAGACCCAAGCCCTCATCCAGGAGGTCCTGGAGGTTTACCCCGAGAAGGCAAAGAAGGACCGGGCCAAGCACTTGGCCGTCAACGACCCGAGCGTCGAGCAATCGAAGAAGTGCATCACCTCCAACCGCAAGTCCCAGCCTGGCGTAATGACCATCCGCGGCTGCGCCTACGCCGGCTCCAAAGGCGTGGTCTGGGGTCCGGTCAAGGACATGGTGCATATCTCGCACGGTCCCGTCGGCTGCGGTCAGTACTCGCGCGCCGGACGTCGCAACTACTACACCGGCATGACCGGCGTGAACACCTTCGGCACGATGAACTTCACCTCCGACTTCCAGGAGAAGGACATCGTCTTCGGCGGCGACAAGAAGCTGGACAAGCTCGTCGATGAGATCGAGCAGCTATTCCCGCTCGCGAAGGGCATCACGGTCCAGTCCGAGTGCCCGATCGGCCTGATCGGCGACGACATCGAGTCGGTCTCCAAGAAGAAGACCAAGGATCTGGACAAGCCGGTGATCCCGGTCCGCTGCGAAGGCTTCCGCGGCGTCTCCCAGTCGCTCGGCCATCACATCGCCAACGATGCGATCCGCGACCATGTCGTGCACAACCGCGACAACGACAACAGCTTCGAGGTCGGACCTTACGACGTCGCGATCATCGGCGACTACAACATCGGCGGTGACGCCTGGTCCTCGCGCATCCTGCTCGAGGAGATGGGGCTGCGCGTCGTCGCCCAGTGGTCCGGTGACGGCACCCTCTCGGAGATGGAGCTCACCCCGAAGGTCAAGCTCAACCTGATCCACTGCTACCGCTCGATGAACTACATCAGCCGCCACATGGAAGAGCGCTACGGCGTGCCGTGGATGGAATACAACCTGTTCGGGCCGACCAAGATCGCCGAGTCGCTGCGCAAGATTGCCGAGTTCTTCGACGAGACCATCCAGGCCAACGCCGAGAAGGTCATCGCCAAATACCAGGCCGAGTACGACGCTGTGATCGCCAAGTACCGCCCGCGCTTGGAAGGCAAGAAGGTGATGCTCTACGTCGGCGGCCTGCGCCCGCGCCACATCGTCGGCGCCTACGAGGACCTCGGCATGGAGGTCGTCGGCACCGGCTACGAGTTCGCCCACAATGATGACTACGACCGCACGATGAAAGAGATGGCCGACTCGACGCTGCTCTACGATGACGTCACCGGCTACGAGTTCGAGGAATTCACCAAGCGCGTCAAGCCCGACCTGGTCGGCTCCGGCATCAAGGAGAAGTACATCTTCCAGAAGATGGGTGTGCCCTTCCGCCAGATGCACTCCTGGGACTACTCGGGTCCCTACCACGGCTACGACGGCTTCGCGATCTTCGCGCGCGACATGGACATGACCATCAACAACCCCTGCTGGAACAGCATGCAGGCGCCCTGGCTCAAGCCCGCCGCGGGCGAGGGCGAGGCCCCGGTGGCCGCCAGCGCTTGATCGGCTAGCACTGAACGAGACCCAAGGGCCGGTGCCGGGCTCGCGGCCGGCGGCGTCGATCGCCCGGACGGCGATCGCAGAGCCTCCAAGGACGGATTTACGGCGGCCGCCGGACGTGAGACCGGCACCGGCCCCCCAAAGGTCAGCGCCTTAGCGAGAAGTCACAGCCAGACGTCAATTGAACCCGTTTTCACTGGCCGTCAGTCCGCAGATAAGCGGCGCGGCAGGAGCACACCGATGACCCAGACCGTCGACCAAATCAAGCCCGGCTACCCCCTCTTCCTCGACGAGGACTACCAGGCCACCATCACCAACAAGCGCGAGCTCTCCGAAGAACGTGCCGACCAGGCCAAGCTCGACGAGACCTTCGAGTGGACCACCACCAAGGAATACCAAGAGCTGAACTTCGCCCGCGAGGCCCTGACCATCAACCCGGCCAAGGCCTGCCAGCCGCTCGGCGCCGTCCTCTGCGCGCTCGGCTTCGAGAAGACCCTGCCCTACGTGCACGGCTCGCAGGGCTGCGTCGCCTACTTCCGGACCTACTTCAACCGCCACTTCAAGGAGCCCATCGCCTGCGTCTCCGACTCGATGACCGAGGACGCGGCGGTGTTCGGCGGTCAGAAGAACATGTTCGACGGCCTCGAGAACGCCAAGGCCCTCTACAAGCCCGAGATGATCGCGGTCTCGACCACCTGCATGGCCGAGGTCATCGGTGACGACCTCAACGCCTTCATCAGTAACTCAAAGAAGGAAGGTCACATCCCGGCCGAGTTCCCGACCCCATTCGCGCACACCCCGAGCTTCGTCGGCAGCCACACCACCGGCTGGGACAACATGTTCGAAGGGACCATGCGCTACTTCACCCTCAACGAGATGGAGAACAAGGCCGTAGGCAGCAACGGCAAGATCAACCTCGTGCCGGGCTTCGAGACCTACCTCGGCAACTTCCGCGTGCTGCACCGGATGATGCAGGAGATGGGCGTCGGCTACACGCTGCTCAGCGACCCAACCGATGTGCTCGACACCCCGGCCGACGGCGAGTATCGGATGTACGACGGCGGCACCAAGATCGACGAGATCAAGGACGCCCCGAACGCGATCGACACCCTGCTCCTGCAGCCCTGGCAGCTGCCGAAGACCAAGAAGTACATCGACACCACCTGGCACCAGCCGGTCTCCAAGGTCGACATCCCGATGGGCCTGGAATGGACCGACGACTTCCTGATGAAGGTCTCCGAGCTGACCGGCAAGGCGATCCCGGACTCGTTGGCCAAGGAGCGCGGCCGGTTGGTCGACATGATGACCGACAGCCATCAGTGGCTGCACGGTAAGAAGTTCGCCCTCTACGGCGATGCCGACTTCGTGATGGGCCTGACCAAGTTCCTGCTGGAGCTGGGTGCCGAGCCGACCCACGTCCTCTGTCACCATGCCAACAAGCGTTGGAAGAAGGCGATGGACGCGATGTTGGCCGACTCGCCCTATGGCCAGGGTGCCACGGTCTACGTCAACAAGGACCTCTGGCACCTGCGCTCGCTGTGCTTCACCGACAAGCCCGACTTCCTGATCGGCAATAGCTACGGCAAGTTCATCCAGCGCGACACGCTGAAGAAGGGCAAGGCGCACGAGGTGCCACTGATCCGGATCGGCTTCCCGATCTTTGACCGGCACCACCTGCACCGGATGACCACCATGGGCTACGAGGGTGCGATGTACATCCTAACCACGCTGGTCAACGCCGTGCTCGAGCAGCTCGACCGCGAGACGAACGAGATGGGCGTGACCGACTTCGGTTACGACCTGGTCCGGTAAGGGCGAAGGTGGGTCCCGGCCCGACGGAGCGGTTGCATCCTCTCGTCGGGTCGGGACCTAAGACCGCGAACTTAGGGGATCGCGAACCCAGGGGATCGCGAACCCAGGGGATCGCGAGCTCAGGCGACATGAAACGCGTGCTCGGTGCCAACGGTCCCGTCGCGGCCCTGGCGCCCCGGTCAGCGGCCGCCGTGAATCCGTCCCTGGAGGCTCTGCGATCGCCATCCGGGCGATCGACGCCGCTGACCGGGGCGCCAAGGCCGCGACTACTGCTCGAGAGACCTTGGCCAGCAGAAGCATGGCTGTAAACCCTAGTAGCGCAGTGATCCGTGTTCTGCCGATAGACGCCGCTGACAGCGGCATCAGGCGGTGGTGACCGCCTCAGTCCGACGAGCCCTGACACCCTGCCGCTCACGACATCTACCGACGACGAAAACGAGACATAACAAGATGCCCAACGTGATGATCCGCAAGAAGGAAGACGGCGGCCTGCTGTTCTACGTCGCCAAGAAGGACATGGAAGAGACCATCGCCAGCGTCGAGACCGATACCAGCGACGCCTGGGGTGGCTCCGTCGAGCTGACCGACGGCTCGCGCTGGTATATCGATCCGGTCAGCCCACCGCCGACCTTTCCGACCACGCTCCGCTTCAAGCGCGCCGACAGCTGATGCGGGCGCGCCCGCAGCCAGTCCCTGCGCCCCATGCGAGCGCTGGGGCGCGAGCCAACCCAAACCCCGACTCCGGAGGTTAAACATGGCCTTTCAAATCATCCGCGACCTTTGCACCGCCTGCGGCGACTGCGAATCCGTCTGCCCGACCGACAGCATCACCCCGTTCAAGGGCGTCTACAAGATCGACGCCAACACCTGCACCGAATGCGACGATGCCGATCCGCAGTGCCTGGACGTCTGCATGGAAGACGACTGCATCGTCCCGGCCTAACCATCAGGACGGCACGCCACCCCACCGCGAAACGATCGCAGCCGGTGTTTCATGGACGCACAAGCCGAGGCTCCAAGACCAGTCGATGGCAGCCAAGGCCACTTCCAGGACAGCCCGCAGCCCCGGGACAGCCGGCAATGATCACGTCAAAGGGCCCCGGCGCGCCATCAGCACACGACACCGGCGTCGACGAACAGCCGGCGTTCGAAGCCGAGGCTGTCGGGTGGCGCTCGCCGGGGGCGTGCGCAGCAAGGATGCTGCGCTCGAGCCTCCAAGGACGGATTCACGGCGTCCCCCGGCGGGCGCTACCCGGCAGCCTCGGCCACCCCGCGAGCCGAAAACCTTCGCAGCACCGCTCCAGCCGAAGCCTCGTCCCCAAGTCGAAACCTTCCCACCACTCAAGCCGAAGCCTCCGCAACCCCAAGCCGCTGGCTCTGCCGGCGCACGGCAGCATCCTCCGCCGTGCCTCGGCCCGAATCCTCGGTGTCAACCAGACCAGACCGGACCACGATCAGGAGCAACCGATGACCCAAACGACCTTATCCGACGAGATCGCGCTGCGCATCGGGCTCGCTGCACGCTGTCTGCCGGACACCGACGCCGCCAGGCTCCTGCCCGTGCTCGCTGATGCCGTCGGACTGCCGCCAACCGCGGCAAGCCTCGATAGCCTGACCGTCAAGGCACTGAAGCAGGCCGCCGATGGCGAGCTCGCGGATGTCGACAACGCCTCGCTCAAGGACGCGCTCGCCCACCTCAAAGGCCAGGGCGCGAGCGAGATCGAGCCGGCCCCCGAGCCCGAGTCCTACACCGACGGCGAGCTGCCAGACTCCATTCGAGTCGCCTGCGCCTCGAACGGCGGCGAGCTCCTCGATGGGCATTTCGGCTCCTGCCGCCGCTTCCTCGTCTATCAAGTCGCCGCGAACGGCTTCAAGCTCATCGACTGCCGCGAGATCGATCCCACATCAGGCGCGATGCAGGATGACAAGAACGCCTATCGGGCCTCATTGATCGCCGACTGCCAGATCCTCTACGTCGCCTCGATCGGCGGCCCCGCCGCGGCCAAGGTCGTCAAGCAGGACGTGCACCCGATCAAGCGGCCGCAGATGGGCAACGCCCGCGAGCACATCGCCGAGCTCGCCGCGACACTCGCCGATAAGACACCGCCCTGGCTCGCGAAGATCATGGGGGCCGCAACCGACGCGCGCGTCCGCTTCGAGCGCACGGCCGAGGAGAGCTGATGGTGTCGGTGGCAATCGGCAAAGACCGAGCGCGGCTTCTCTGCGGCGACGCTTGCGCCCAACCGCCGGCGTCGCCGCCTATTACCCGGTGGCGAGCCCGTTGCAGATCGCGATACGAAACCGAGTCGACAGCATGATGACGACCGACTTCCTCGACCGGATCGAGGCCATCATCCACCGGGCCGGCCTCAGCAACGACGCGGTTGCAGCACTGCGCGAGGCCCTGCCCGAGCATCACTTCACCTATTGCCTGGATGACGACATCAGTGCCGGCATCGAGCCGGTGCGTCAATGCGAGGGCTTCAACCTCTACCTGATCGACGCCAGCGAGCACTGCCTGCGCTTCACCCGCGATCTCGACAGCGCGACCGGCCTGGTGCTGGCAGAACTCAGCGACGACGACTGAGCCAGCCACCTAGACGACGCTGAGCCCGCCAAGCCGCGAAGGCGCTGATTCGCACCTCACCGCTATCTATGGTTCAATCGGCCGGATCAGTTCTGATTCGGTGCTCATGTGTCGTCGTCTAGCCTCTCCCCTGCCGAACGCGCGCTGCATGGATTCATTCTGACGCATCCAGGGCTCCCGCTCCCTGCACTCGCCGCCGCCTATGGCCTACCAGAGACGTGCTGTGCTGAGCTTTGCGCCAACCTGGCCGCGGCCGGCTGGCTCCGGCAAAACGACAACGCAGGCTGGTGGGCGCGTTCCGGCATCGAGCACGACACCCCTGCGTCGCTAACGCTGCATGAAACGGCAGCCCCGCTCAGCCTGCTGTTCGAGCAGTCACTCGACGGGATGTTCTTCATGCTGCTCGACGAGCCACTGCGCTGGGACGAGGACATCGACAAGGAGCAGGCGCTCGATCAGGCCTTCCAACGCCAGCGGGTGACGCAGGTCAACGAGGCCATGTGCCGGCAATACGCTGCCCGGCCGGAACAACTGCTTGGCCTGAGCCCGACCGATTTCTTCGCCCACGATCTCGCCGAAGGCCGCCGCCTGTGGCGGCAGCTCTTCGGCACTGGCCGTCTGCATACGGAAAGCGATGAGCGGCGCTTCGACGGCACGCCGATCTCGATCGAAGGCGACTATCGCTGCCTCTACGATGCCCAGGGACGCATCATTGGCCACTTCGGCGTCCAGCGTGATGTGACCGAGCGCCAGGCCGCGTTACACCAGCTCGCGCAGAGCGAGGCCCGGCTGCGCGACCTGATCGCCTGCACGGCCGACTTCATCTGGGAAGTCGACCTGGAGGGCCGCTTCACCTACCTCTCCGGCCAGCTCGAGCCCTTGCTCGGCTATCGCGAGGACGAGCTCATCGGCCAGACACCCTTTGTGCTGATGGAGCCTGATGAGGCCGAGCGCATCGCCGCCCTCTTCGAGCAGGCCCATGCGCAAGGAACAGCGCTCGGCAACCAGGAGAACGACCTCATCGGCAAGGATGGCAAGCGGCGCTGCTTCGCCTTCAATGGGTTCCCGATCCGCGATGAGCAGGACGCGATCCTCGGCTATCGTGGCCTCAACCGCGACATCACCGCGCAAAAGCAGGCCCACGAGGCCCTTCGCGCATCGGAGCAGTTCCTGCGCACGGTGTTCGAGCTCTCCCCCGAGAGCATCATGATCATCGATCCGCTGACCACTCTGCCGCTGCACTTCAACCGCGTCGCCCATGAGCGGCTCGGCTACAGCGCCGAGGAATTCGCGACCCTGCGCGTGAGCGACTATGACGCCTACGAAGACCCGGAAGCGGCCAAGCGCCATATCGAGCGGGTCCGTCGCCACGGGCGGGATGATTTCGAGACCCGCCACCGCTGCCGCGATGGCCGGCTGCTGAACATCATCGTCTCCGTGCAGACCACCGTCTGGGAGGGCCGTGAGGTCCTGTACGCGATGTCGCGCGATGTCACCGAGCTGCGCGCCCTGAACGAGCGCCTGCTGCTCGCGACCCGCATCGGCGGCATCGGCATCTGGGAATGGACGATCGGTAGCAATAGCTTGGCAACGAACGAGCAGATGGACGAGCTCTATGGCATGCCGCTGGATGGCGATCAGCAGGCGTATTCGCGCTGGTTGCGGGCCTTGCATCCGGCGGACCGTCCACGTATCGAACAGCAGGTCGCCCAGGCGCTGAACGCCAACATCGAGTTCGATGCCGAATTCCGCATCCTGCGTGGTGACGAGGCCCGCTGGCTGCGCGCCGCCGCCCGCATCGTCCGCGATCCCCACGGCCAGCCGACCAAGATGGTCGGCGTGAACTGGGACATCACCGATGCGCGCCGGGCACGAGAGCGCATCGCCCGCAGCGAGGCGCAGTTCCGCGGCGCCTTCGAGATCGCCCCCAACGGCATGGCCCTGGTCGATGCGAGCGGCCACTGGCTTCAGGTCAATCAAGCCCTCTGCACGATCCTCGGCTACACAGCCGAGGAACTGCTCGCGCTCGACTTCCAGTCGATCTCCGACCCAGAGGGGTTGAACGAGGATCTAGGCTATCTCGACGCGCTGCTCTCGGGCCGGACCGACGAGGTCCGCTTCGAGAAATACTATATCCACAAGGATGGGCATCGCATCCCCGTGCTGCTGAGCGCCTCGGCCGTGCGCGACGAGCAGGGCGGGCTCTCGTTCACGGTCGCGCATGTGCTCGACCTGACCGAGCAGCGCGCCAGCGAGGCCGCGATGCTGGCCACCAAGGAGGCCGCCGAGGCGGCCAACCGCGCCAAGAGCGAATTCCTGGCCAACATGAGCCATGAGATCCGCACCCCGCTCAATGCGATGATCGGGCTGACGGACCTGACCCTCGGCACCGCGCTCGACGCCCAGCAGCGCGATTACCTGGAGAAGGTCCGCCAGAGCTCGGGCGCGCTGCTGAGCATCCTCAACGATATCCTCGACTACTCCAAGATCGAAGCGGGCCAGATCGAGCTCGATCCGCGACCGTTTCGGCTCCGCGATCTGCTCGATCAGCTCACCGCGCTGTTCCAGGCCGCAGTCGAGGCGCAAGGCCTGGAGCTGGTCTATCGCATCGCGCCGGAGGTGCCGCGGGAGCTCATCGGCGACCCGATGCGCTTGGGACAGGTGCTGAACAACCTCGTCGGCAACGCCGTCAAGTTCACCGAGCAGGGTCATGTCGCGCTCGTCATCGCGGTGGAAGACGAGCGCGAAGGACAAGTCAGGCTGCGCTTCGCCGTGCAAGATACCGGCATCGGCATCGCACCCGGCACCGCCGAAGACCTGTTCAACGCCTTCACCCAGGCCGACGGCTCGATCACCCGCCGCTATGGCGGCACCGGCCTGGGACTCAGCATCAGCCAGCGGCTGGTCTCGATGATGGGCGGGCGCATCGAGGTCGAGAGCCGCGAGGGCCACGGCAGCCGCTTCCATTTCGACGCCTGGTTCCCGCTCCCACAGGGGACGACGACCCGTATCGGCGCGCCTCCGGCCGAGCTCGCCCGAGCGCGCATCCTGCTGATCGACAAGGAGCCGTTCACCCGCGATATGCTCAGCGCGTTGCTTGGCTCCTGGCAGGTTCCCTTGGTCGTGGCCGACGGTTGCGCCGAGGCCCATCAGCGCATCGCCAGCGCCGCGGCGGCCGGTTCGCCGATCGAGCTAGTGCTGCTCGACGCCAAGCATTGTCTGAATTGCCACACCTGTCCGACCGCAACCGCGCCGATTCCCGGTGCCGCGCAACCGCCACGGACCTTCGGCCATCTCGCGACACCGCTGGTGCTGATGGTGACCAACCTCGAGCAGACCCAACTGCTCGCGCGTGCCCCCGCCAGCGAGCTGCCGCCCTTCCTGACCAAACCGGTCACGCCGGCCGCGCTGTTCGAGGCCATCGCCAGCCTGCCCCGGACGGCCCCCGTGCAGCCTGTCGCCAGCAGCTCTGTCCCCAATCCTGCTTCCTGCCCTGCCCCGAACGCAGCCGAGCCCGAGCACCCGCTCGACGAGACCGCCCTGCGGGGGCTGCGCATCCTCGTCGCCGAGGACAACGCGATCAATCAGATCGTGATCCAGGCATTGCTGCAGCGCTTCGGCGCCCAAGTGCTCATCGCGGAGAACGGCCGCGAAGCGGTCGAGCTTGCGTTGCAGCATGCGCCCGATGCGGTACTGATGGATCTGCAGATGCCAGAGATGGACGGCCTCGAGGCGACGACCCGCATCCGCGCCCAACACCCGAGGCTGCCGATCATCGCCTTGACCGCCGCCGCCCTTGAGCGCGATCAGGCGCGCTGCCTGGCCGCGGGCATGAACGCCCACCTCGCCAAGCCCGCCTCCCCGGCGCAGCTCCTCGCGGCACTGCAAATTTGGGTCCGCCCTGCACCCGCGCGGGCCGAGGCGGCTCAGGATGCCGCAACCGCGCAAACGTCCGCGCTCGACCCGCAAGCGCTTTCCGAGCTGCGCCGCGCGATCGCGCACAATGACTATGTTCCGCCCGAGTTGCTCGCCCGCCTGCGCCCGCAAACCGACCCCGCGGCGCAAGCCCAGCTATCCCGCATCGAGGAGGCCCTTGCCCGCTTCGATTATGATGCAGCCGCTCGGGTCCTTGACGAGCTGCCCGCCGCAGCCTCACCGATTCCAGTCACCCAGCTACAACCGGATGTGCCGCCAGCGAACCAGAACTAGATGTCTACCACGGCCTCTGTGCTCATTGTCGACAACACCCCGGCAAACATCCAATTGCTTGCCGAGGCGCTCAAAGCGGACTATCGGGTGCGCGTCGCCACCCAAGGGACCAAGGCGCTCGAGATCGCGCGCTCCGCTGACCCGCCGGATCTGATCCTGCTCGATGTGATGATGCCAGGCATGGATGGCTATCAGGTCTGCCAACAGCTCAAGGCCGATCAGGCTACGAGCAGCATCCCGGTGATCTTCGTCACCGCCAAGAGCAGCATCGAGGATGAGGCCTTTGGCCTCGATGTCGGCGCGGTCGACTACATCAACAAACCATTCCACATTCCGGTCGTGCGCGCGCGGGTCAAGACGCATCTCAGCCTGAAGCTGAAAACCGACCTGCTCGAGAACCTGGCTCAACTGGACGGCCTGACCAATATCCCGAACCGACGCCGATTCGACCTGTTGTTCGAGCAAGAATGGGCGCGTCTAGGCCGCGACCAGCAGCCCCTCGCCCTCGCGATGATCGACGTCGATCACTTCAAGGCCTATAACGACCATTACGGCCATGGCGCCGGCGACAATTGCCTCCGCCAGGTCGCCGCGGTCTTGCGACGGGCGTTGCACCGACCCGCCGATCTGGTCGCACGCTATGGGGGTGAGGAATTCGTGTTGATGCTGCCCAATACCGACGCCCAAGGCGGCTGCACCATCGCCGAGCGCGCACGGCATGCGGTCGCTGAGGCCGGATTACCCCACGCCGACTCGCAGACCGCGGACCATGTCACCGTCAGCATTGGCGTTGCGGCTGCCGCGGCCCCAATCGGTGACCGCGCGCTGTTGCTCGAGGCCGCCGATCAGGCCCTCTATCAAGCCAAGCGGGACGGACGCAACCGTTGCCGCCAGGCCCGCTGCGAGGGCGTGCCGAGCACGCCCGTTCAGACAGATGGCGTCGAGCCCGAGCTGGAGCCCTGATGAGCAGCCCCCGGCTAGGCCGTCGCCGCGCTCGCCCGCGCGGCATCGAGTTGGAAGAAGGTGATCAGCTGATTGAGATCGTCGGCGAGCTCAGTGAGCGACCCTGCGGCATCGCTGTTCTGCTTCACCATGGTGACGTTCTCTTGGGTCACCTGATCCATGTTTGCGATCGCCGCGTTGATTTCGTTGATGCCAATGGTCTGCTCTTCGCTCGCTGAAGTGATCTCGGTGATCCGCTCGGTGAGTGCCGCGACCGACCCGACGATCTTATCGAGCAGGTCGCCGGCGTTCTCGACATGTTCGTTTCCGGCCTTGACCTGCGCCATGCTCTCCTGATTCAAGGCCCTGATCTCCTTCGAGGCATCCGACGAGCGACGCGCCAGCGAGCGCACCTCCTCGGCAACGACCGCAAATCCCCGGCCCGCCTCTCCCGCGCGCGAGGCCTCGACCGCCGCGTTGATCGCGAGCAGGTTGGTCTGCGACGCGATCTCATCGATCAGATGGCTGATGTGCGCGATCTTTTCGGACGAGGCGCTGATCAGGGACATCGACTCGACCGCCTCCTTCATGACCTGCCGCCCCTGCAGCGCGACCTCCTTCGCCTTGAGCGAGACCTCGTTCACCATGCGCGCGCTGCTCGTATTCTGCTCGACGGTCGCGGTGATCTGCTCCATCGCCGAGGCCGTCTGCGCCAGACTCGACGACTGATTCTCGGTCCGCCGTGACAGATCGAGGCTCGCAGACGAGATGCCGTCCGCGGAATCCTTCACCGAGGTCGAGGCCAGCTGGATCTCGGCGACGATGCGCTCGAGCCGGGCAATGGTATTGTTGACCGCCTGTTTGATGTCATCGAAAACGCCCTCGTACCGCTCCCTGACCTCGTCGGTCAGGTCGCCCTCGGACAGCTTCTCGAGGACGCGAATCGATTCCTTCAACGGATCGCTGATCGTCTCCATCAACCCATTCATATTAGTGACCAGCTCTTGGTACTCGCCCTCGAAGCCATCGCTCTCGATGCGCTCATCGAGATTGCCGTGCGAGGCGCTCTCGACCAGCCGCCTGATCCGCTCGATCGTCAGCGCGACCATCCTCTTGTTCCGCGCATCGGCCTCATCCTTCTCTTTCAAGAAATCGATCGCCCGATTGATGCCTTCGACGCTGTGAGAAAACATGCCGAGCATCCCCTCTTGACGGATCTTGCGATAATAGCGGCCTTCGCTCGCCGCCTGCATCGCCAAGAGTGACTCGCGCACGAAGGCATCGCAGATGTCGATCGCGCCATTGACATTGTCCGAGAGCTGGCGCAATGCGTCCTCTTCGTCGAGATTGATGACGCGCGCCTCGAAATCGCCCGACCTGATCCGCGCGCAGACCTCAGTGGTCTCGTGCAAGAATCCACTGAGGCGGGCATGTGCCCGCAGCGCGACCACCAACACCGCGGTCGCCAGGGCCACGAAGCCGATCGGCGCGTAGATCAGGCCGTGCGCGACCGCCGTGTACAGCGCGAAGAGGGCGAACAGCAGCCACAGCAGAACCAGCGTCAGTTTGAGCCTAGAGAGCGAGGACAAACTCGTCATAATCGACACCCTTCTCTTTTAGTATTTCTTGCAGCCGTTGATAGCTATTGCGCAAGCCGGTCTTGCGGTCGCTCGCTTTGGCCTCTTCAGCTAACAAGGTCGCATAGAGTACCTTGATCGCTTTCACAGCAGCGTTCGTCGCTTTTCGCCGGTTGGAGTGATAGCCGGTGATCTTGCCGTTGGCATCGAAGCTCGGTGTCACATGCGCCAGGACCCAATAATGGTCACCCTGTTTCCCACGATTCACGACGTAAGCGAAGATCTCTCGCCCCGACTCAATCCGTTCCCAAAACAGCTTGAAGATGCATCTCGGCATCTCGGGATGCCGCAGGATGCTGTGCGGCGCGCCGATGATCTCTTTCGTACTGTAGTCGGCGATATTGCAGAATACGTCGTTGCCATAGGTGATATGGCCTTTGAGATCGGTCTTGCTGACGATGATCTCATCATCGGTCATCACCCTTTCCTTACCGGAAAGATAGAGCTCTTTCGCCATCGGTTCCCCCGCTCGATTTCACATTGATCATCGTTGCTCTCCAGCCTCGGTGCAGCCAGCGCAGCGCCCATCATCGTGCAGCTTACCCCTCGCTCGCATCGCGCCCGACTGACGCAGGGCGCGCATAGCTTAGCCCAGCGCACCGGAGCAAGCAGGACAGCGACAACGACTCAGACCCACCCTTGTCGGCTTGAGCTTGTCGCAACTGCGACAAACCTCTCTAGCAATCACGAAAATCATATCTCTTTCAATGATCTAAAAAAATTTGGCAACAGGCCCGGGATTTGCTTCGGAGCAGTAATGACGATTCGCAATCGATAACCTGTTCGGAGCCAAACCATGTGGGACTACTCAGAGACCGTCAAAGAACACTTCTTCAATCCACGCAATGCCGGTGCCGTCGCTGAGGCCAACGCGATCGGCGAGGTCGGCTCGCTCTCGTGCGGCGACGCGCTGCGTCTGACCCTCAAGGTCGATCCCGAGACCGAGACCATCCAGGACGCCGGCTTCCAGACCTTCGGCTGCGGTTCGGCGATCGCATCGAGCTCGGCCCTGACCGAGCTCATCAAGGGCATGACCCTCGAGCAGGCGCTCGAGGTCAGCAACCAGGACATCGCCGATTACCTCGACGGCCTGCCGCCCGAGAAGATGCACTGCTCGGTGATGGGCCGCGAGGCCCTGCAGGCAGCCGTGGCCAACTACCGCGGCGAGGTCTGGACCGACGATCACGAAGAGGGCGCGATGGTCTGCAAGTGCTTCGCCGTGGACGAGGTACTGATCGAAGAGACCATCCGCGCGAACGGTCTCAGCTCGGTCGAGGAGGTGACCCACTACACCAAGGCCGGCGGCGGC
The DNA here is from genome assembly GCA_009908845.1 of Gammaproteobacteria bacterium. GTDB lineage: Bacteria > Pseudomonadota > Gammaproteobacteria > Chromatiales > Chromatiaceae > Lamprobacter. Next base: position 12,841 of record JAAAOQ010000017.1, on the reverse strand, counting down.
TGCTCGGCCTGCCACGAGGGCATCGAGGAGGTCCTTGCCCGCGTCCTCGCCGAGCAGGGGCGCCGTTTCCAGCCGTCCGCGCCACCCGCTCCTGCACCGGAGCGCCAGCGCGTTGCCGTCGGGATGCCGGTCATGCCGACACACAAGCAAGCGTCTGCGCCGGCCGACGAGGCCAAGCCCAAGCTCGGCAATCTGGCGCGCATCCGGCGCATCGAGCAGACGCTCGAAGCGATCCGGCCGAACCTGCAGCGCGACCACGGCGATGTCGAGCTGATTGATATCGACGGCAAGAACATCTTCGTCAAGATGACCGGCGCCTGCTCCGGCTGTCAGCTCGCCTCGGTCACGCTCGGCGGGATTCAGGAGCGCATCTGCGAGGACCTCGGCGAGCTAGTCCGGGTGCTGCCGGCGCAGGCCATGGCCAAGAGCGCCTGAGCGCCTGCGTCTGGCACCACTCATAAAATGGCCGAGTGGACGACCTTCAGCTTTAGCCAGAGACCGACCATCATGCCCAGCGACCAGAATCAAGGCATCTACCTCGACAACAACGCCACCACGATGGTGGCGCCGGAGGTCGTCGAGGCGATGCTCCCCTACTTCACCGAGCAGTTCGGCAATGCTTCGTCCATGCACCAGTTCGGCGACCGCGTCGGACGCGCGATCAAGACCGCCCGCCAGCAGGTACAGGCCCTGCTCGGCGCCGAGCTCGACTCCGAGATCGTCTTCACCTCCTGCGGCACCGAGTCCGACTCCACCGCGATCCTCTCGGCCTTGAAGGCCCAGCCCGAGCGCCGCGAGCTCATCACCACCGTGGTCGAGCACCCTGCCGTGCTCAGCCTCTGCGAGCACCTCGAGAAGGACGGTTATCAGGTCCACTACCTGACCGTCGACGAGAAGGGGCGGCTCGATCTCGATCAGTATCGGGCGGTGCTGAGCGAGCGCGTCGCGATCGTCTCGGTGATGTGGGCCAACAACGAGACCGGCACCCTGTTCCCGGTCGAGGCGATGGCCGAGATGGCGAAAGCGGCCGGCGTCCTCTTCCATACCGATGCGGTCCAGGCGGTCGGCAAGGTGCCGATGGACCTGAAGACCACCGCGATCGACATGCTCTCGCTCTCGGGCCATAAACTGCACGCGCCCAAGGGCATCGGCGTGCTCTACCTGCGCCGCGGCACCCGCTTCCGCCCGCTGCTGCGCGGCGGTCATCAGGAGCGTGGCCGCCGCGCCGGCACCGAGAACAGCGCCTCGATCGTTGCGCTCGGCAAGGCCTGTGAGCTCGCGCAAGCCCATCTGGAGACCGAGCGCAGGCAGGTGGCCGCGCTGCGCGACCAGCTCGAGCAGCGCCTCCTCGAGGTGGTCCCGAACAGCTTCGTCACCGGCGATCCCGGCAACCGGCTTCCGAACACCAGCAACATCGCCTTCGAGTTCATCGAGGGCGAGGCGATCCTGCTGCTGCTGAACAAGCTCGGCATCGCCGCCTCCAGCGGCTCGGCCTGCACCTCGGGCTCGCTGGAGCCGAGCCATGTGATGCGCGCGATGGGCATCCCCTACACCGCCGCGCATGGCACCACCCGTTTCTCGCTCTCGCGCTACACGACCCCTGCCGAGATCGAGCGGGTAATCGCGGCGGTGCCGCCCGTCGTCGCACAGCTGCGTAAGCTATCGCCATACTGGGATCAGGACCGGCCCGCGGTTGACACGGATGGTCAGCCAGCCGACTTTCAGCCGGTCTATGCATGAGGCCATCGGGCCCCGTTGGGGTCCATCTCAAAACGTCTCTAGAACGCAAGATGAAATCTGCTACCATCCGGTTATGAGGCATCGGATGTCCGGCACTCAGCCGCCGCTAGGCGACCTCGGCCGAGTGACTCTCGAGCTGCGCTCTGGCCACTGCCAATGCAGCCCTCCCGGTGTCCAAGGCGATCGGCCGACGACGATGGACAACGACCGGAGCAGCCAGCGATGGGTTTGCCAACCAAGAAACTGGATCAAATCCAGCCGGGCATGGTGCTCGAGGCCGACCTTTACGACCCCAATGGCCTCGTGCTGCTGCGGGCAGGCACCCTGATCAATGAGCGGAGTATTCGGGCGCTCAAGTGTTGGGGCATTACCGAAGCGCCGGTGAGCCTCTCGGGCGCTCCGGACACCGCAACGGCAGCAAGACACCGCTCTCATGAGGCACTCAGCGAGATGCTTGACAACCAGTTCGCGCTCAGCAACCGCGAGCATCCGGCGGTTCAAGCACTCTATGAGATCTGTCTCGAGCGCGCCCTGCAGCAGCACTAGGCCGTGGCGATGCAGCCAAGCGGGGAGCGATTGCTCGAGCGGCTCGATGAGTTGCCTTCACTCCCCGCGATCTACCATCAAGCGCGCAATGCGCTCGAAAGACCCGACGGCTCATTAGACGCAGTCGCGTCCGTCTTGGAGACGGATACGGCGCTGAGCGCCCGCATCCTCCGTGTCGCGAACAGCGCCCTCTACGGGCTCGTCGCCAAGGTCGAGAGCCTGCCGCGCGCGTTGACGATGATTGGAACCGAAGAGGTCCACCGGATCATACTCGCAACCAGTGTCGTCTCGGTCTTCCGCGATATCCCGCTCGGCGCGGTCTCGATGCGGTCGTTCTGGGAGCACAGCATCGCAACCGGCGTCGCCAGCCGCGCGATTGCTCGTCGGCTCGGGCAGACCGGCGCTGAACGCTTCTATCTCGCGGGCCTGCTCCACGACATCGGCCGACTCCCGCTCTATCTCCTCGAGCCGGAGACGATGGGCCAGGCTCTCCAAGCGCATCGCGAGCATCGCGCCGACCTGCAGACACTCGAGGCACAGATGCTCGGCACCACGCACACCGAGGTCGGCGCAGCGCTGCTGACACAGTGGCAGATCCCGGCCGTCTATTGCGAGGCCGCCGGTCGCCACCACGATCTCGGCGAGGACGACTATCGCCTTGAGACCAGCGCCACGCACGTCGCCGACATCATCGCCAACAGTCTCCGCATCGGGACCAGTGGGACCCGCGCCGTCCCGGTCCTCAGTGAGACACATTGGCGGCGCACCGGGCTGGAGGTCGATGACCTTCGCCCAGTCGTCGAGCTGACACTGAGGACGACCCAGGATGTCGTCTCTGCCTTTCTCGAGCTCTGAATGCCACTTTGCCCGATCCGCTGTTGTATCCCGTGACCGAGACACCGACCGCGGCGCCCAAGGCCACGCCGTCTCACCAGCCGTTTGCGCTCGATGTGCTGCGCGAAGCAATCGGCCGTTTCGACAGCTGTACGACCGCGCCCGAGACCCTGCGCGAGCTCCAGTCGACCTCCCGCTTGCTGATCCCGCAGGCGCGCTGCGGCGTCATGCTGCGACAGCGCGATGGCTGCCTCGAGCTCGCCTGCGAGCGAGCCGATCCAACCGAGCCTGCTGCCAAGGCCCTGTCCGCAGACGCCGAGCAGGGAATCGAGTCCGGCTGGGTCGGCCTCGCCATTAAGCAGGGCCTGTACCGAACCGATCGGCAGGGCGAGGTCTGGCTGTTCATCAAATTGGCCTCACCTCGCTTCGTTCACGGTGTCGCCTTCTGGATCGCATCGCGCATCCCGGAATCGCTTCATCAAGCGCTCGGTGCGATCGCCGATCTCGCGGCCCTGAGACTCGACCGCTTAGCGGAGCCGGGCGCGAGCGTGCTCGCTCCCCAGCCGAATCAGGACGAGCAGCGATTCGCAGCGAACGGATTCCCTGCAGCTGCCGCCGATCCGCTCACTGGATTGGCACCACGGGCGCAGTTCCTCGAGGCGCTGAAACAGGCGTTCCAGGGGGATTTCATCGGCCACAGCGTCGGTGTCATGCTGCTTGATATCGACGGATTCCACCGCGTCAATCGTGAGCTGGGCTGCATCGTCGGCGATCAGGTGCTGCGCAGTCTCGCCCACCGGCTGGAGACGACGTTGCGCTCACCCTATGTCCTGCAGGCGCTCGGCAGCGTCTCGAGCGACCTCTGTCTTGCCCGCACCGGCGCCGATGAGCTGGGAGTGGCCATCGGCCACCTGCGTCATCCGGATCGGCTGCTGCAAGCGGCCGCCGAGCTCCAACAGCACCTCGCCGAAGGCTTCTATCAAGGGGCTCACCGACTCTACCTCTCGGTCAGTATTGGCTTGGCCGCGGCCAGACCAAGCGGCGAAGAGGTTGGCGTTGAAACCCTGCTGCGCCGTGCTGATGCAGCACTCAAGCGCGCGAAGTCGCTGGGCCGCAACCGGGCTATCCTCTACGACCCGGCCTGGGGTGAGTCCACCTCACCGCATCTGCGCACCGAGTCCCTGCTGCACGAAGCGCTCCAGCGCAGCCTGTTCCGGCTCCACTTCCAACCGCTCTTCCGCATCGCCGACATGCAGCTCGCCGGCGCTGAGGTGCTGCTACGGCTCAGTACCAGCGATGGAACGCCGGTCCCGCCCTCCAGCTTCATCCCGGTTGCCGAGAGCACGGGACAGATCGCGGAGATCAGCGCCTGGGTGCTCCGCCGGCTCTGTCAGCAGATCCGCGCTTGGGACCATCAGGGACTCAGCTCGCTTCCGTTCGCGCTCAACCTGTCAGCGATCGAGCTCAGCCAGGAGGACCTTGCTCAGCGGTTACACGAGATCCTGTCCCAGGAAGGGATCGCGCCCTCGCGGGTGCACCTGGAGGTCACCGAGACCGCGATCGCCCGCAACGAGGCCCAGGCGCGCGACAATATCAGCGCGCTGCGCACGGCCGGCTTCGAGGTCTGGCTCGACGACTTCGGAACCGGCTACTCATCGCTCAAGCTGGTGAAGGACCTGCCCTTCTCGGGGATCAAGATCGACCGGGAGTTCGTGATGGACCTGACCGCGCGCACAAACACCGCCGTCATCGCCGAGAGCATCATCGCGATGGCCAGCAACCTCGGCTTTCAGGTCGTCGCCGAAGGGATCGAGGAGCCAGAGCAGCTCGAATTCCTGCGCGCTCGGCACTGTGAGACCGGGCAAGGGTTCCACCTCGGACGCCCGGTCTGCGCCAGCGACTTCGAGCGCCTCTACCTGAGTAAGACCCAACCCCGACCCGAGCAAGGCCCTACCCCGACCTGAATGGCACCGCGGATCGGTGCCCGAGCGATCGCAGCGCGCTCAGGACGTCAACCATGGGACGCCTGTTCTGTGATCCGCTCCACATTCCGAGCGCGGGCCGCCGGACCGCTCGGCCAGCATCCGCTACACTTTTAGCCGATCAGGCGCGCTCTTTGCAGCCAACCGAACGCCCCTGACCCGACCGTCGTGAGCGGTTTCCGGACCAACCGAAGGGCCTCGTGCAAACGGCCCATGACTGGGCTTGCGCCCGCAACGCTCCACCTCGTCGGGCTCGAAACGCCGAGGCTCGGCCGCGGTCGCGCGAATCGCACTCGAGCCGCCGGCCACCCTTGCTCGGCGCGACGTCTCGCCGCTCGCGGGCGGATTCACGGCGCCGGGTCGCTTCGGGACAGCATCCGATCTGCCAACGTATCCGGGTACTCACGTGAGCAATGACGAAGGCGCAACCATCATCGTCGTCGAGGATGACAAGCGCATGGGGCTCGCGCTCCAGCGCAACCTGAGCCGGGCCGGCTATCAGGTCGTGCATGTCGACAGCGGCCAGGCGCTGCGCCACGCCTATCGCCGCACCCAGGCGCAGCTCGTGCTGTTGGACCTCAACCTCGGCGCCGAGGACGGGATCGATCTTGCGCGCGAGCTGATCGCGACCACCTCCGCCGCCGTGATCATCATCACCGGTCGTCAAGAACTCCAGGATCGGATCGACGGACTCGACGCCGGTGCCGACGACTACATCGTCAAACCCTTCGTGATCGACGAGGTCCTCGCCCGCATCCGCGCAGTGCTGCGTCGGCGCGCGATCGAGAGCGACCCGGCCGAGACCATCGTGCTCGGCCCATTCCAGTTCGACACGACCAACCAGACACTCCATCGCAACGGCGGCCAGGACACCAGCTTGACGCTGACCGGCACCGAGGCCCGCATACTCGGCATCCTGCTTCGGCAATACGGCCGCGCGATCAGTCGGGATCGCCTCAGCAACCGCGGCGCCGTCGATGCGTCAGACCGCAGCATCGATGTCCACATCGGCAATATCCGCCGCAAGCTGCGTGAAGCAGCGATGGACGAGCTCGTGATCACGCCAGTACGTGGCTTTGGCTACCGCTTACGCTACGAGCCGCTGGAGCCCGACGCCGACCACCAGGATTAGAGCGCCTCCGCGCGCCAGCAGAACGGATTCCCGCCTCCGGCGCGACCTTCCGCAGCGGCTTCAACGAGCAAGCGCAATCTGTGACCCACTCGACGTTTTAACGAGCCGCCCCCTTCAGCGCACCCCGTCCTTAACAAGTCTTTACCAAGGACGCGGGTCTGTAGGTGTAGCCTACATCATGCGCGGCCTCGCCGTCGGACCCGCCTGCTGAGATTTTCGCCCATGATGCGTTGACATTTCGCAAAGGGGGTCAAATGGCAACGACCACAAGTCGTTCCACCCAACATCTATCCTGCTCCTGCAATCGGCAATCCTATTGCTCAATAGGATACCAACATCATGGTTTCAGAAATGCAAACGAAAACCCGGCTCATCCTCGCCTTCGGCGTCATGATCCTATTCATCATAGCAGTCGGTGCCGTCGGCATCCTCAACGTCAATAGCCTGAAGAACAGCGTCGACGACATTGCTAACGATAAGTTTCCAAAGACCGTTTGGGCGAATAATCTCGTCGATGCGACCAACGCGATCTCGATGGCGATGAGCAAGGCTGTCTTGTTCCAAGACCCGAGGCGAAGACAGCAACAGCTCGACGCGATTGAAGCAGAAAAGCGCAAGGCATTGAGCAATATGCAACGCCTCGAGGCATTGATTACGACCGAAGAGGGTAAGGAAAAGATCGACGCGCTAATCGCGTCCAGGGATGAAAAACTGCGTTACTACGAGCGCTTCATCGAGCTGGTTCGCGCGAACGAGATCGAGCAGGCTGAGGCACTGCTGGTCGGTGAGATTCAGCAACTGCAGAGCGAATACCTATCCAATACCGCCGCCCTGATCGAGTATCAGGGAGAGCTGATGAATCAAGCCGGCGCAGAGGCTCGTCAGCGCGCGACCATGACAACGACCATGATCATGTTGGTCGGCGGCCTTGCGCTCGTGGTCGCCATCCTGATCGCATTCGGGATCACCCGTAAGCTGATCCGCCAGCTCGGCGGCGAGCCGGCCTATGCCGCGGATCGGGTCAATGAGATTGCGGCCGGCCACCTCGATACGCCGATCGCGCTGCGCGACGGCGATGAGACGAGCCTGCTGGCGTCATTGAAGGGCCTGCAGAATGTCCTTGAGGCCTTCATCTCAGACCTGCTGGCCCTGACCGAACGGCATCAGGAAGGCTGGACCAACGAGACCATCGATACCTCAGGCTACCCAGGTGCCTACGGCGAGATTGGCGAAAAGGTCAACCAACTCCTTCGCGGCCATATCGACACCAAGACGCAAATGGTCAGCGTGATCACCGATTACTCTCGCGGCAACTTCGCCCCCGATATGCCGCAGCTTCCCGGTGACGAGGCCAAGATCACCGAGGCGATCGGCGGGGTCAAGCAGGGTCTGGTCAGTGTCAGCCGGGAGATCAAGACCGTTGCGAGCGCGGGCTCACAGGGCAATTTCTCCAACCGCGGCCGGGCCGATGATTACGACTTCATGTTCCGCGAGATGCTCAATGACCTCAACCAGCTGATGGAGAACTGCGAGGTCGGCTTCGTCGATGTGATGCGGGTCTCCAAGGCCATCGCCGAAGGCGACCTCACTCAGACGATCACCAAGGACTACCCGGGCGTCTTTGGCGAGACCAAGATGACGATCAATGAGACGGTGGCACGGCTGCGCGAGCTGGTCGGCCAGATCCAAGGCTCCGCCGAGTCGATCACGACCGCCTCGAAGGAGATTGCATCGGGCAATGAAGACCTCTCGTCCAGAACCGAGCAGCAGGCATCGAGCCTGCAGGAGACGGCCGCGAGCATGGAAGAGCTGACCGCGACGGTCAAGCAAAACGCCCAGAACGCCGACCAGGCGAATCAGGTCTCGATGACGGCCTCGGAGGCCGCGGACAAGGGCGGCGAGGTGATGCGCCGGTCGGTGGCGACGATGCAGGAGATCTCGGACGTCTCCGAGAAGATGTCCGACATCATTACCGTGATCGATGGCATCGCCTTCCAGACCAACATCCTGGCGCTGAATGCATCGGTCGAGGCCGCACGGGCCGGCGAGCAGGGCCGCGGGTTCGCGGTGGTCGCCACCGAGGTCCGCAACCTGGCGCAGCGCACCGCCGAGGCCGCAAAGGAGATCACCGGTCTGATCACCGATGCCGGCGAGAAGGTCGACTCGGGGACCCGCTCGGTCGGCGAGGCCGGCACCCGGATGGACGAGATCGTAACCTCGATCACCCGGGTGACCGACCTGATGAACGAGATCTCGGCCGCCAGCAAGGAGCAGTCAGCCGGTATCGAGCAGGTCAATCAGGCGACCACCGAGATGGAGACGGTCGCGCAGCAGAACGCGGCGCTGGTCGAGGAGGCAGCCGCGGCAGCGTCCTCGCTGGATGAGCAGGCGCAGAGCCTGGTGACAGCGGTCTCGGCCTTCAGGCTCGACCAGGGCGGGTCCGCAGAGCGGGCCGCCGAGCCCCAAAGAGGCCAGGCGAGCAGCAACAGGTCCCGGCCGGAAGCAGGCCAGCAGAACGCCAAGCCCGGCACGAACATCCGCCCGATCCGATCGGAGTCGCACCGACATGCCGTTCAGGTCTCGACGCCCGAGGGCGCAACGGCAGAATGGGTGGAATTCTGATCACGCATCGCTGAACCGCGACGCGAAAGCGACCGAGGAGCCGCGCCGCGCCCGTTCGAGCACGGCACAGGCTCCGCTTCGAGGATATCTTGCAGCAACAGACCCGACCTGAAGGCGTTCCCTTCCGCACCGCCCCCCTCCAGTCACAGCTGAGCAACCGGCGCAAGCGCCTCCTTCTGCTGCTGGCGCTCACCCCGCTCGCCGTTCTCGGCTATGCGGTCGAGATACCGCTGCTCTTCGGCGTCAACATCCTGTTCGGTTCCATCGCCGCCCTGTTGGCGCTGATGTGGCTGGGCCCGGTCACCGGCATCCTCATCGCCGCGATCGGCAGCACCGCGACCTGGCTGTTCTGGGGCCAACCGGAGGCGATCCTTCCATTCGTTGCCGAGATCGCCGTCATCGGCTGGCTGCGCCATCGCGCCCAGCGCCGAGACCCGCGCCCGCCGCCACTCGCGGTCCTCGCCACGCTCTACTGGCTGGTGGCCGGCATTCCACTGGTCTTGGTCATCTATGGTCTCGTCCTCGGATTGGACTGGCCCGCGGCCTGGCTGATCTCGATCAAGCACACGCTCAACGGCATCCTCAATGCGGCGATCGCGGGGCTGATCACGCTCACGGTCGCCAGCCTCCGCAACGGCCGCCACAACGTCACCTTCGGCCGCATCCTCTTCAACGTTCTAGTGCTGGCCCTGCTGGTCCCCACGCTGCTGTTCGCCGCATGGCAGGACCGGATCATCAAACAGCAACTGGAGACCGAGTACGCGCTGCGCGCCAAGTTGGTGGGCACCAGTCTGGCCCAAGCGCTTGCGGAGCGGATCAGGACCGATGAGATCGGCGCCGCCGACCGCGAGGCGACCCTGGCCGGCCTCGATCAGGTACTGCGTGCGCAGCTCCCGGCGAATTGGGCACCGAGGATCGCGCTTGCCGAGCCGTCCGGCTCCGAGGCAGAAGGCCCCGGAGGTCCGATAACCCGCGCCACCGAGGTCGAGGGCCTCTTCATCGCCCGTCCAGAGCAACCCGGGTCCGCCCCACTCCGTCTCTGGCGCCAAGCCGTCTACCAGATCCGGCTGCCCGTGCCCCTATTGCCGGATGAAACGCAAGCGCTGACGCTCTCGTTCAGCGCCGACCCGCTGATCGACGATCTCCGCCGCCATACGCTGGTCGTGCTGGCGGCCTTGCTTGGTCTGACCCTGCTCGGGATCGCGATCGCGGCCCGGCTCAGCACCTGGCTGACGAAACCGATCCGCCAGCTGGTCCAGGCCACCCAGCAGCTGCCCGACGCGATCGCCGGCTCCCATATCCTGCCTCGGCTGCCGCCGATGTCGGTGAGTGAGACCGAAGAGCTCGCCAAGAACATGACCGGCATGGCGGAGTCGCTGTGCGCGAGCTTCGAGCAGCTCGAGCGGGAGAAGCACCGCCAGGGCCAGCAACAGGCGATCGCCGAGCTGCAGGCCAGACTGTTCTCACTGCTTATCGCGCATGAGACCGATGAGGCAACCTTCGCTGACGCCCTGTGCGACGAGGTCGAGGGGCTGCTGCCAGGTTATGCCTGCCTGCTGGTCAGACAGACCGCGAACGAAGGGCTCAAACCGCTCGGAGCAGCTGCTCGCAAGGCCGATCCGATCCGGAGCAGCGTCTCATCGTTGCTGGAACAGCCTGGATTGATCCAGTCCTGTCGAGAGGCCCTGAGAAGCGGTGCGCTCCAATCGCTCGATCTGGATGCAGCGGAGTTCGGAACGCACGGCCACGCCGACAGCGTCCCGGGGTTGGGGCTTGTGCTGCCGGTCGCCAACGATACCGCCGTACTCATTGCCTTCGATCAGCATGCAGGCGCCGCTGGCGAGCACGACGGTAGCGAGCCCGACCGGGGCTTCGCTCGCCAGCTGTTGGAGGTCGCCGCAGGGCTCGCCGGCGTCGCCTTCGAAGCCCTGCAGCTGCGCCACCGGCATCAGGTGCTGATCGATGCACTCTCGCAAGCGCAAACCGGAGTCGTGATCACCGAGCGCACCGACGGCGACGATCTGATCAGCTATGTCAACAGCGGCTTCACGGCCATGACCGGTTATCAACCGGACGAGGCCATCGGCCGGAATTGTCGGTTCCTGCAAGCTGAGGACCGGTTCCAAGAGGCGCGCGCGCAGCTCGGGACCGCGACCCAGCAGGGCGATGCCTGCAGCGTCATCCTGCGCAACTATCGTAAGGACGGCAGCCTGTTCTGGAACTCGCTGCACATCTCGCCGATGCGAGACCGCGATGGCGAGCTCACCCACTACATCGCCGTCCAGCAGGACGTCACCGAGGCGATCGAAACCCTGGAGCAGCTCCGCGTCAGCGAGGCCCAACTGCGCGATGCCGAGGCCCGCTATCGGCTGATGATCGAGAACGTCGGGGACCTGATCGTCCGCATGGACACCGAAGGCCGGTTCGAGTTCGTTAGCCCCTCCTACTGCGAGACCTTCGGCAAGACCGAGGACGAGCTCATCGGCAGCGCCTTCATGCCGCTGGTGCATCCGGACGACCGCGCCGCGGCGGCGGCGGCCATGGAGGCCCTGCGCTCGCCCCCCTATCGCTGCACCATCGAGCAGCGCGCTCAAACCATCCATGGCTGGCGCTGGTTCCAATGGTCGGAGACCGCCGTGTTGGACGACTGCGCTGAGATCGCCGGCGTGATCGGCGTCGGCCGCGATATCACCGAGCGCAAGCAGGCCGAGTCCGCGTTGGCCGAGCGCGAGGCCATGGTCAGCGAACTGCTCGCGTTGGCGACGGGCTTCGTCCGGGTCTCCGACGAGACCCTGGATGCAACCATCGATCAGGCGCTTGCCCGGGTCGGCGAGTTCGTCCGCGCCGATCGCGCTTATCTGTTCCGCCTCGACCCTAGAGCGAGCACGGTGACCAACAGCCATGAATGGACCGCCGAGGACATCGCGTCGATGTTGGAGCGGAATCTGGACGTGCCGCTCGCCGATTTCCCGATGATGTTGAAGGCGCTCGACGCCGGCGAGCCGGTCTCGATCGAGCAGGTCGCCGAGCTCGACGACGACTGGGCCGCTGAACGCCGGCTCCTCGAGGGACAGCAGGTGCAGTCGCTGCTGCTGGCGCCGGTCCGGCTCGAGGAGGAGCTGTTCGGGTTCGTCGGCATCGAGACCACCCGGCAGCCGCGCCGATGGACCACCGTCGAAATCCACTTCCTGCAGCTGTTCGCGAACATCTTTGCCGCCAGTGAGCAACGCTCGCGGTCGATCGCGGCCCTGAAGCAGAGCAACGATCGCTACGACGCCCTCGCGCGCCAGAGCCGCACGATCGCCTGGGAGCTCGATACTCAGGGCCGCTTCACCTATATCAGTGATGTCTGCAAGTCGGTGATCGGTCTCCCCCCGGACGCGATCCTGGGGCGGCACTACACCAGTCTGATCGTCGAGCAGGAGCAGCCTGGCCGAACGGCCCGGGCCGCCGATGTGCTGGCCGAGCACCAGCCCTTCCAGGACTTCGTCGCCCCTTATCGGTCCAGTACCGGTGAGCTGGTCTGGCTCTCGACCGACGGCGCGCCGATCCTCTCACCCGGTGGTCAGTTCATTGGCTATCGCGGCATCACCAAGGACGTGACCGACCGACAATTGACGCTCAAGCGCCTAGCCCGCAGCGAGGCCCGGATGAGCGCGATCTTCAACAACGCCCCGATCGGCATCGCGCTCATCGGACACGACCGGCGCCCGCTGATGGTCAACCGGGCGATGGTGAAGCTCCTCGGTCGCAGTGCCGAGACCCTGGTGCGGATGCGCTTCGAGGAGTTCACCCACCCCAATGATCAGCAGAGCGATATCCAGGCGTTCGAGGAGCTGCTCGCGGGCCAGCGCGCCACCTACCGGCTGACCAAGCGCTACCTGCGCGCGGATGGCGAGGTGATCTGGTGTGATCTCAGGGTCTCGCTGCTGCCCGAAACGCCCGGCGGCAGGGCGATTCCGCTCGCGATGATCGAGAACACCAC
>JAAAOQ010000084.1 GCA_009908845.1 Gammaproteobacteria bacterium | reverse complement strand
GGAGTGTCCGATGCAGCAGACGGGCCGGAGCTCGAGGGTGTCGAGCAACCCACCCAGCGCGCCCGCCATCCCCGGCAACGAAAGGTTCTTCGGCGAAGGCGCCGAGGTAAAGCCATGTCCGGGGAGATCCAGCGCCAGGACCCGATAATGCCGAGCGAGCAGCGGCAGCAAGCCGCCCCAGGAATGGCTCGAGGCGCCGGTCCCGTGAACCAGCACCAGCGTCGGCCCTTGACCCGCCTCCTGGATATGCCAGGTCAGCCCAGCTGCCTCGACGAAGCGGCTCAGCTCGCGATTGGGCCAGCCAGCCCCGTCGCGGCTCCAGACCGGCTTGTCGTTCATGACCGCGGACGAGGTCATCGCGGCATGCGCCCGGGCTGGCTCACGAGACGGCCTGCACGGCCCCAGAGAGCGCCTTGGCATCGGCATGGGGCAGCGGCAGATAGACCGCACCCATGGCCTGCGCGAGCGTCTCGGCATCGGGACGCGGACGCGGTGACATATCGACCACCAACGCCTTCAGCTCGGCCACACGGAACGCCTGCGCCGAGGCCAGGGCGTCCTCGGCCGCCTGTCCACGGCCGCCGATTCCGTCGCGATTGACGTTGGCGCGCCCATCGGTGAGCAGGATCACCACTGCGGTCCCACCGCGCCGCGTCACCCCGTCGGCGAGCGCCGCTGCCGCATCGATCCCGGCCGCCAGCGGCGTCCCGCCACCGCCTGGGAGACTGGCAAGGCTGCGCTTCGCGCGCACCAACGAGCGCGTCGGCGGCAGCAGGATCTCGGCACCAGGCCCGCGGAAGGCGATCATCGCAACCCGGTCTCGACGCACGTAGCAATCGGCGAGGAGCAGCTCGACAGCGCCTTTCGCCTCGGCGAGCCGATGCAGTGCGGCCGACCCCGAGGCGTCGACGACGAAGATCGTGGTGGTCTCGGAGCGCTGGCGATAGCGGGTGATCCGAAAGTCATCACGGCGGACCTCGACCAGCACATTCGAGTCTTTGCCCTGTTCGGCACGCTCCTGCCGCCGCAGACGCTGCCAGGGTGCGGCGACACGCAACGTATCGATCACGTTCAGCCGCGCTCCGGCGCCGGGCTCACCGCGACGGGTGCCGGCCGGACGTCCGCGCAGCGAACCGCTCTGGATCGCGCCGGACTTGCCGCTCGACTTCGAGCGCTGCCGCATCGCGCCCATTTGCAGCATCGCCAGCAGATTCGGTGGAATCGCGGCCTCGGCCGATTCCAGCACCTGCTCCTCCAGCGGCTTGTCCATCTCCTGCTGAGGGGTCTGCTCCTGATCCTGCTGCTCGTCCTGATTGTCTTCGGGTGGCGGCGGCTCCTGCTGCATCTCCTCTTCCGGCTGCTCGGGCATCGGCAGCCGCGTCGCCCGCGGCGCCAGAACCAGCCGTGCAGCGGCGCTGACATCCTCGGCCGCCACCTGGTCACGACCGTTCAGCGCGGCCGAGGCGCGCGCGACCCGGAAGGCTGCGACTGAGGCGCGCAGCGAATCGACGCCGAGCGCGAGCGCGGTTCCGCAGAGCGCTTCGAGCGCGCTCTCATCGACTGTTACGGCCGCAAGATGGCGCCGGGCCTGTGCCACCTGTTCCGGGTCGATATCCGAGGGCACCGCCTCGCGCAATCGAATATCGCCAAGATCGAGGACGAACGCGAACCGGTCCACCAGCGTGTGCGGGACCTGCTCTTCCTCATTGGCGCCTTCGTCGAGCGCCAGAACACCGATCCGGGCAGGGGTCCTTGCGGTGATCCCATCGCGCTCGACCTGGACCTCGCCGTTGTCCAGCGCCGCACTCAGATAGGCAGCGGTCGAACGACTCACGCGCTCGGCCATCGCCAGCTGGACGACGCCGCCATCGGCCTCGGCGAGCAGACCGCGCTCAGCGACCGGGCGACCGGCATGCAGCGTCGCGGCGAGGTCGAGGCCACCGAGCAGACGGCCATCGGCGACATGCAGCGGGATGCGCCGAAACGGCACCTCATCCGGCAACAGCTCGCGCAATAGCTCGACCCAGATCTCGCGCACCGGTCCGGGTAGCGCTCGCAACGCGATCCCACCGCTACCGACCGGATCAACCGCGAACAGCGCGGCAGCAAGACAGGCATCGTCCCAGCGGGCGCTGTTGTCGGGCAGCGTTACGTGATTCTCGTCATTCATGGCGCTGCAGCCAATGGCCGGCAGGCCCGGCGCTCCGCTTCTTCAACTGACAGGGCTCCTGACAGGACTCCAAGCCGGGCCGCAGTCCGGCACTGCCGTCGGTCATTCGCCGAAGAGCTCCTCGATTGCGCGCTCGACGCGGGTCGTCGAGCCGGCATCATCGAGCACGTTACGCCGCAATCGATGGCGCAGCGCCGGCGGTGCGACGCGCTTGAGATGCTCATCGGTCACGCTGTCATCCCCCTCCAACGCCGCGAATGCGCGCGCGGCCCGGATCAGCGTCAGCTCACCACGCAGGCCATCGGTGCCGAGCTTCATGCAGAGCTCCGAAGCACGCTCGAGCGCCGCATCGGGCACCTCGACATCGGGCAGACGGTCTTTGGCATTGAGGATCTGGCGCCGGACCTTGCCGTCCTTGCGCTTGTACTTCTCGACGAAGGCCGGCGGATCGCGCTCGAACTCGTCGCGCAGGCGGACCACCTTCATCCGTGACTTCAGATCCTGTGGGGTGCTGATCTCGACCGAGAGGCCGAAGCGATCGAGCAGCTGGGGTCGCAATTCGCCTTCCTCGGGGTTGCCGCTGCCGACCAGGACGAACTTCGCCGGGTGGCGCACGCTCAGACCTTCGCGCTCGACCACGTTCTCGCCGCTCGCTGCGACATCGAGCAGGGCATCGACCAGGTGATCCTCGAGCAGATTGACCTCATCGATATAGAGAAACCCGCGGTGAGCACGTGCCAACAGCCCTGGCTCGAAGGCCTTCTCGCCGCGCGTCAGCGCCTTCTCCAGGTCCAGCGCACCGATCACGCGATCCTCGGTGGCGCCCAGCGGGAGGTCCACGACCGGCACCTGGGCCTTGCGTGCCTTGAGCTTGCCAGTCGCCTTGCGCTCGCGACACTGCTCGCAAAGGCCCGAGTCCGGAGCCTCCGGATCACAGTTGTACTGGCAGCGATCGACCACCCGCATCGCGGGCAGGAGCGCGGCGAGGGCACGAATCGCAGTCGATTTGCCGGTACCGCGGTCACCGAACGCCAGCACTCCGCCGATACTCTGATCCGTGGCCGCGATCAGTATCGCGAGCTTCATCTCGTCTTGAGCGACGATAGCGGAGAACGGGAAGGCAAGCGGCATAGTCGGAAAAACCTGGTCAGTTGCGGAAATCGCAGCGGGCACGACGGCCGCGAAACCCTAGCTGCGACGCTGGTTCTTGGTCAAGCCAAACCATCCGTTTGCTTGCGCTGGCTCAGCGGGACATCCTCCGCGCTCGCAGCCCCTCTGGCGCCTTGCTTGCTGCAACCGATGATGATCAGCGAGATCATCGTGAAGCACTGGATGGCCGCGAGCTCGATTGACCCGCACGCCAGAATGTCCTGTGATAGTCCGAAGAAGTCCTAACAGAATGCCCTCTTCGGCTCGAAAATTCAGCAGCTTGTGTAGGCTAAGCGGGCATTTTGATAGGGCCTCTAAGGGTGGGCGGCGACAACGATGCGCGGCGGCCGCGCCCACTGGATTGACTGTGCATCTCACGGAGATGGCCTGCTGAGTAGCAATGGTTCCAACGCCTGACCGAATGAATGGGGCGCTCCCGAGCCACGACCGACGCCGCCTGGCGGGAGTCCCCGGCGATGCGGCCCAGGTTGATCCTGAGGCCACCGCGCTCCGGGTCGGTGACGGCGCATGGCGCTGGTCCGAGCTCGCCGAGCTGAGTGAGCGCCGGGCCGCGCGGCTGCGCCGCCAGGGCCTTCAGGCCGGCGACGTCGTACTCTGTCCGACCACACCCGTGCTGGACTCGATGCTGATGCAGCAGGCCCTGGCACGCCTCGGCGCCGCCGTACTGCCCGTTCGTCACGGGCTTTCAGCTGCGCGGCGTGACCTGCTGATCAAGACGAGCGGCGCCGAATGGATTTGGGCGCCGGCGGATCGGCAGCTGGAGACTCACGGCCAGCTGCTCCGCACTGGTGCCCGCGGTGGCGCCGATCCTGTCGAGCAGGATGATGACTCGCCGTTCGTGTTGGTCGAGACCAGCGGGAGCAGTGCCCGGCCAAAGCTCGCCATGTTGAGCGCGACCAACGTGGCCGCCTCTTGCGTCAAAGTGAATGAACGCCTCGCGGTGGGGCCGGGCGATGCCTGGCTCTGCGTGCTGCCGCGACAACACGTCGGCGGGCTCGCAATCGGTTATCGCTGTGCGCTGGCCGGCGCAGCGATGATCGTGCGCGAGCGATTCGATCCGGCAACCGTGCTTTGCGCCCTCGACGAGCACGGGGTCACGCACCTGTCGCTGGTCCCGGCGATGCTCCAGCGTCTGCTTGACCAGGGTCGCCCGCCACCGCCGGGACTGCGTGTCGTCTTGCTCGGCGGCCAAGCGCTCGACCCGAGCTTGGCGCGGCGCGGCGTCGGGGCCGGCTGGCCGCTCTATCTCGGCTACGGGATGACCGAGACCTTCTCGCAGATCGCAGGGGCCTGGATCGATGAGGCCGGCACTGTTCTAGGTGGACTCGAACCGCTCGATGGGGTGCAGGTCGAGGCGCCCCGCTGTGCCGAGACTCGGCCCGAGCACGAGCAAGCATCCGAAACGGCACCCGAGCAGGCACCGCAACGCGCACCCAAGGGCCGGAGCACCCACGATCAAGCCGATGCATCACCAGCGATGCAAACGGCCTCGCACCAGTCTGACATGCCGTCCTCTCCGTTGCAGCGCCCGAACGAGCATCGGTATCGAACCGAGCAGATTGCGCCCTTGCGGGTGCGCGGGCCCATGCTGATGCTCGGCTATGCCAACCCGCTGCGCAGCGCCGGCACCGGCCTGACGGATGGTTGGCTCGAGACCGGCGACCTTGCATGCCAGCAGCATGCAGGCGGCTTGACGATCCTCGGCCGCGCCGACGATGTGATCATCAGCGGTGGTGTCAATGTCCTTCCGGCCGAGGTCGAGCAACGCCTGGCCGCGTTCGAGGGTGTCGCCGAGGTTGCCGTCGTTGGCCTGCCGGACCCAGCTTGGGGGCAGCGGCTGGTGGCCGTCTACGCCGGCTCTTGCGATCCTGCCGGGATCGAGCAGTGGGCTCGCGCGGCATTGCCGTCCCAGCTTCGTCCGCGCGGATTCGTGCGATTAGCGGAGTTGCCGAGACTCGCCTCCGGCAAGCGCGACCGTCATGCCATCGAGCGCCAGGCTGCTGCACTCGACAGTGCGAGCGGTGTCTGAGTGACCAGCGTTCGCATGGCAGCCTTCGCCGCTCAACCCACCGAGCCGTCCGCGAGTCTCCCTAGGGCCTCGATCAGCTCCGCCGGCAACGGCCGACTGCGGCCAGTGCGCGGATCGATCGCGACATGCACTGTGCTCGCCGTCGCCGCGAGCTCGCCCCCGCGCCAGAACCGGTAATCGAGCACGAAACGCTTCCGCGCCAGCGCTTGCAGCGCCAGCGACACACGAACGCTGTCGCCATGGCGCAACCGATGCAGGAAGTCGGCCTCCGCATGCACCAACGGCAAACCGAGCTCGCCATCGCGGATCAACCGGTCGATCGGCCAGCCGATCCGCATCATCGCCTCCTCATAGGCATCATGCGCATGCCGGAAAAGGTGACCGAAGAAGAGCACGCCGGCGCTGTCGGTATCGTGCAGCGCGACCCGGAACCGATGCGCCGAATCGCGCTCAGCCAGATCAGTCTCAGCCAGATCGGTCTCAGCCATACCGGTCTCAACCATCTGGCTGATTCACGGGTATCGGCCCTTCGTAGGCGGCCCAGGCGACATGGGATTCGCTTAGCAGGATGCGCAGCTCGGACAACCCTCGCCCGCCTTCGCCGAGCTCGCCGGCACTGATGCGGGCCGCGAAACGATCGAATACCGCCTTGGCGAGAAACTCGGTGGTCGTATTCTGGCCAACGAATGCTGGATGCTGATCAAGATTGCAGTAATCGAACTCGCTGAGAACCTCGCGCAGCAGCATCGAGGCGCGGCCGATATCGACGACCAGTCCGTCGTTGTCGAGCTCAGCCCGACGCATCTCGCAATCGACCACGTAGGTCGCACCGTGGAGCCGCTGCGCGGGCCCGAAGACCTCACCGCGGAAGCTGTGAGCAATCATGATGTGGTCGCGGACGCAAAGGCTGTACATCCCGGCTCCCGTGCTGGCTTCGTGATGATCTTTCAGGCATCGCTATCGTAACGGATGCGGTGCATCAGGGTATCGCTCGGTGCGCTCGCCAGCGTCGCCATGACCCGAGGCAGGTCTGCGAACGCGTCTTCGCCGGTGATCAGCTGGTCCAATACCGGGTCATCGAGCAGCGACAACGCCAACCGCAAACGGCGCGGATGATCCCAACGACCGCGCTGTTCCAATGGTAGATTGCCGACTTGTGACGAGCGCAGCGTCAGCCGACGGGCGTGGAATTCACCGCCCAACGGGAGCTCGACGCGCCTGGCACCGAACCAGCTCAGTTCGACAATCCTGGCCTCGAAGCCGGCCAGTGCGAGGGCCGTCGTGGCCCCCGAGCCCGTGCCGCTGGCGTGGATAATAAGATCGGCCTCTGGCCGCGCCTGCTCTGGAGCGGCGTAGGCGACACCAAACGCCGCGGCGATCTCCGCGCGGCGCGGATTGGTGTCGATCAATTCGACCTCGCAGCCGGGGATACGAGCCGCAAGCCACGCACAGAGGCAGCCCAAGGTACCGGCCCCGACGATCGCGATCCGGTCGCCGATACGCGGCTGAGCATCCCAGAGCCCGTTGACCGCGGTCTCCATCTGAGCAGCGAGCACGGCCCGGGCCGCAGGCACCGATTCCGGGATCGGATGCACAGCCGTCGCAGGCAGTCGATAGCAGGACTGATGGGGAAAGAGGCAGAACACCAGCCGACCTGTATCCCCTTCGTCACCGGCCTCTTCGCCACCGGCCTCGATCCGCCCGACACTGCTGTAGCCGTACTTGACGGGGGCCGGGAACTCGCCTGCTTGAAACGGCGCTCGCATTCGCCGCCATTCACTGGGCGGAACCTCGCCGCGGAAGACAAGGGTCTCAGTGCCGCGACTGATCCCGCTGTAGAGGGTCCGAACCTGAACCTCTCCCCGCTCGAGCTCAGGCAGCACCTCCTCGCGCAATTCGCCACGACCAGGCTCGACGAGCCAGTAGGCGAGTGCTCGGACCGGTTTCGTCATCGCATCGCCCTCGGGATCAGCGCCGCAGCGCGTAGATGTCCCCCGCATTGGCTGCATGCGGCAGGCACTCGAGCCAGGCGACGAGTGCTCTTGCATCCACCCAGCTCGCGTGCTCCAGCCGGCCGCTCGCGCCGAGCGAGGCATTGTAGTGATAATCACCCAGACGCTCACAGAGCTGGATGGCCTGGGCCGCAACGGCGCGCTGGATGGTCGTGAACTCGAAGGAGAGCGCTGCAAGCGGCTCGCTCAGGCCACGCAAGACCTGAATCTCAAAGCCCTCGACATCGATCTTGCAGAATGAGGGCACGCCATAATGAGCGATCATCCGGTCCAACGTGGTCATTGGGACCTGAATCGCTTGCTCCCAACGCTGGCCGTGCCAACCTGCCGCACCGGCGGCGGCATCGATGAAGGCGCTGGACGCCGAGGTGACCGTCGGATTCGACAAGTTCAGGTGCAGTTCCGTCTGACCGCAGCACTCACCGAGCGCGACGCGCTCGAGCATGACCTGCGGATCATGACCATGGAGGAATCTCAACGCCCGGTGCAGTGCCGGCTGGGGCTCAACCGCGACCACGCGCGCCCCGAGCCGGCGCAGGCTCGCGATACAATCACCGACGTGCGCCCCAACATCGAAGACCAGATCGCCCGGTCGAACGAACTGCGCGAGCAGGGGATCACGCCAGCGGCCATGATTGATCCGAAAGCGATGATGAATCGATCGCGCAACGCCCCATTCGCGGCGTAGGCTGGTCCAGAAGCTCATCGGTAGATTCCACTCGTTGTGATCAACGCAATGCGCCCGGCGGTTCTTTCGCGGCTGGCCGAGACAATGGCCTCGAGATCAGTCCTGTAGCCGCGCCCAAACCGAGCGCAAGCGCTCAGCCCGCCATCGGGCAGTCCGTCTTGGACGGTCAACGAGACTGACAAGCACTAACAGAATGCCCTCTACGACCTGAAACTCAGCAGCTTGTGTACGCTAGGCGGGCATCTTGATGGGCGTCTTAGGCAGCCCAGGGCGCCGGTGACGTTGATCATCACACCCGGTGCGTCTCGATCACTCTACCGCGTAACCGTTCAGCATCGCCTGACCAGCGGCATCTGCACCAGCGGCATCTGCTTATGAAACTGCGTTACTACATCCTGCTATTGCTGCTCGCGTTCGGGCTGGTGCCGCTGATCATCGCGGTCTTGATCAACCTTCCACTGGTACTCGATCGGACCGCGATGTTCTATCAGAAGGCCTATCTGCAGAACCTGCGGGCCGATTTTCGCGATCTCGATCAGCATCTGGCAAGCCGGCACGAGATGATTCGACTGCTCGCCAAGCTGCCTGAGCCGGGCATCATCCTGGGCGAGGCGGGAGACGAGGAGACGATCGATCTCGCTCGGGCACGCTATACCGGTTGGATCAATCAGATGCTCAGCGATCAAGCCGACCTGATCGAGATCCTCTTCGTCGACTCCCATGGCAACGAGCGGTTTTGGCTCCAGCGCGATGCCCAAACCCGGGAGTGGCGGCCAACCGAGATCCCGCCGAGCCCGCCGAGCCGTGGCTTTACCAATGCCGGTCTCAAGCTCAAGCCGGGGGAGGTCATCGTCAGCCGCATCCGCGTCAATTCGTTCGCCGCTAGTGAGGACCCCCGTCAACTGATGACGCTCCAGCTAGCGAGTCCAGTCGGTCAGCGCGACGACGAACAGCAGCAACCGCTCGGTCTACTGTTGATGACGATCGACGTCGGCGGACTCGCGAACTTCTACCGGGAAACACTTTGGGTTACCGATGACGGCCGTTACCTGCGCCCGGGTGAACCATTGAGCGACAAGGCTGACGCCTTTGGCGACTTCCCGGGCCTGGCATCGATCTTCGAGGAAGGCAAGCTCGCGCTGTGGAAGCCCGAGCATGGCCCGCCGCTGCTATGGGTGCCGATGTTCCTCACCGAGAACGGCCGGCCGCTCTGGGTCGGACGGCCGGTCGATCCGTCACCGATCGCGAGCTTCCGCAATGCCCTGATCGGCCGGGTGCTGAGCATCGTGCTCGTATTGATCCTGGTCGTCATGGTGATCGCCCGCTGGCTCGCGAGGCGCGCTGAGCACTTCGGCCAGGAGCTGACCACCGGGGTGCGTGGGATCCTGCGCGAGCAAAGAACCCGAGAGTTTCACTGGCGCGGACCGACAGAGGTCCGCGAGCTTGGC
>JAAAOQ010000087.1 GCA_009908845.1 Gammaproteobacteria bacterium | reverse complement strand
CTCTATGGCGCCGGCAAATCGTTGCTCTATGTGGCGCAGGACGGGCAGCTCGTCGGCCTCATCGCCCTCATCGACCACATCCGCCCGGACGCCGAGGAGGCGCTCGCCGAGCTCAAAGGACTCGGCATCGCCCGCGTCGTCGTGCTCACCGGCGACCACCGCGAGGCCGCCCGGGCGCTGGGCCGCGCATTGCCCGCCATCGACGCGGTGCACTGGGAGCTGAAGCCGGAGGACAAGGCCACTGTGGTGCGCGAGCTCAAAGCGGAAGGGCGGCGCATCGCGTTCCTCGGCGACGGCGTCAACGACGCGCCGGCGCTGGTCAGCGCCGATGTCGGCATCAGCATGCCGAACGGTGCCGACCTGGCGCGCGAGGCGGCTCAGGTGGTGCTGATGCGTTCGGACCTGAGCGCGTTGGTCGCCGCCGTCGCCACCGCCCGGCACACCCAGCAGGTCCTGAAACGGGCCGCGCTCGGCGCCTTCGGCATCAATACCGCGACCATGGCGCTCGCGGTCGCCGGTATCCTGCCGCCGGTCGCCTCGGCGACCCTTCACAATGGCAGCACCGTCGGCATCCTCGGCTACGCCGCGCTCGCGCGGCTCAAGTCGGCGTCGGCGTCCCCAGCGCTGCAGGATGCCGGCGCGGGGCCGGCTGCGCGGCTCGAGGGCAGGGCGGCGGCCGCCTCCTTGCAGTCCGACGACGAAGATGCGGAGGCACGTGATGCAGAGTTCGCTTGATCAAGCGCCGGTGGGCCGGTCGCTGCGGCTGCTCGCGGTGATGCACCAGGTCCTCGGCCAGCGGCTCGAGCGTATGGGGCTCTACCGCGGCTGCCTGCTGCGTCGCGAGGATGAAGAGGTCGTGCTGCAACCGGTGCGCGTCGCGGGCCCCGCGGGCGAGGTGACCCTGTCCGCGGGCATGGCCGCCAAGGTCGTGGTGCACCACGACGACGGCCACAAGACCCCGATCATCGAGATGCGGCCCGGCGAAGCGGGCCACATCGAAGGGCTCACCAGCGGCACCGGCCTGGAGCAGGGGCTCGCGACGCTGGGCCTTTACGAGGACGGGCGGGTGCAGCTGCTGCGCACGATCCCGCCGATGCGCTACAGTGCCCGGCTCGGGGCGCATCAGCGCTTGCACTTTACCGAAAGCGTTGCGGCCAAGCTCTGGGGCGAGCTGCAAGGTCGCTCCATCCAGTTTGCCAACGCCCGCCGCGACCATCCGTTCACCGTGACCGCGATCCTCGGCGGCCGGACTGCGCGGCAGCAGGTCGAGGCCCTCGGCATCCACCCAGGCAGCGTCCTGGTGCTGGAGCACATCACCCCGGCTGACGCCGTCTCCGGCGAGAGCGACGAGGGCGGCGAGCGCCTCGTCGTCACCAGCGAGGACGGGCTCAGGCTCTATCTTGGCAAGGATCAAGCCGCGACCGTCATCGTCGAGCAGGGTGACGGGGACGAGGCGGGTTGATCCTGCTCGATACGCGCGCGCGACTCGGGGATCATTGGGAACAGCATAGGCGGCATGGCAGCTGAGCCTTCTGACGTGCGCCGCCGACTCGACTACTGGCTGGAGCTGATACAGATCTCACATGCGCTCCAGCGCCAGGACGTCATGCCGAGGCCTCCTTATCAAGGTGTCCGGCGCGAGCCGATGCTGCAAGAGCGATTCATGTTCGAGCACTACATTGACGGCGGCTGGTGTCCGCCGGCCGCAGGTCGGTACCTAACACAGGGGTCTGAGACCGGGGGCGGACTCGGTGGCAGCGTCGCCCGCGCTACTGCAGAGGACATCGTCGCTGCTTGTGCAGCAGCCCAACTGGCGAGCGCCGACTGGGTGCGCCGTGGGCGGGCAGTGCGCCGGGCCGAGTTGGGGCAAATCCCCGCGCGTATTGCGGCACAGGCCGTCATGCTGGCCATGGCCGAGCACTGGGATCAGAACTGGGATCAAGGAGACTCCGCGCCGGGACTCGAACTGCAATGCGCCGAGCGTCAAGCCTCGCTCGTGCGGGATATCGTCCGCACGCTGCCCTCGCCGCCAGTGGGCCGGCAGCGTCCGGCGTCGCCATCGCAGTCACCGGCGGTCGTCAAACTGGCCTGCGCCGCAGACGCGGCGCCGTCGGAGCTGTTCCAAACGCTGCTGCCGCTGCTCTACGACGGACGCACCCTGGTCGTGCTGCTGCTTTATCGCAACGCCGAGCACCTGCCTGTCCGATTGCTGCAGCTGCTCGGAATCGTCGCCGCCGCCGCACCATCAGGCGTGCTGAATGTCCTCACCGGCCTGGGCGCTGAGGCCGGTGTCGCGCTCATGCGGCAGCACTTCACCGGTATCGAGCCGGCGCCGGTCCGCTGAGTTCGTCGATAGGGCTGCCAGCGCAGTCCGTTCGTTGTGAGAGCTAGGTCATCCAACTGACCGCGACCTGCCCCGCAACGACACTATCCCTTTTCCCAGCGGTACTTCTTCTCCTCGTTCTTGACCACGGTCAGCAGGAACTTGAAGGGCTCGATCGCCTTCAGCGCGTGAGGGACCTCTGCCGGCATGACGATGGCCTGGCCTGCCTTCACGATTTCCGGCACGCCGTCGATGGTGATCTCCGCTGCGCCGTCCAGGATCTGCACCAAGGCATCGCCGGGTGCCGAATGGGTGCCGAGTCCTTCGCCCTTGTCGATCGCGAACAGCGTCAGCCCGACGCCGCGCCTTTGCGCCAAGGTCAAGCTGGCGACCTTTCCCGCCTGATAGGCCACCAGATCGGCTAGGGCGTGGACCCTGGAATGTTCGATGTTCCCGATCAGTTGCTCTGTCATCGTCGCCTCCTTAGGCATGGATGGTGACCTGCAGCACCTTGAAACCGGTACCGCCGCCGATGGCATGCAGCCGATCGGCCTCGACGGCCAGGATATCGCCGGCGACCATTGGAATTTCTCTGTCGCCGAGCGTGATCTTGGTTTCGCCCTCGACGAGCAGGTAAAACGTGTCCCCCGGGTACGACTCTTCGCTGACCATCTCGCCATCGGCGAAGGTGAACAGCGACACCTGCACCGTGTCGGAGCTCGACAGCGCCATGCTGACCACCTGCTGGGCCTTGGCATCGATCAGCGATGCCAGATTCTGCGTGGATGCGCTCGGGAGATTCTTTAGTCTGTTCATCGGGACGCTCGAAGTATCCATGATTCCGTTCGCGACGATTGATCGTCAGCCGGGACAGGGACCTGACCCCGGCCGTTTCTTAGAACAAGACCCGTCCGCCCAAATAGAAGCCGCGCCCCTCGCCCGGGATGAAGGCGGCCTGACCTGGCTGCGCTTGATCCACGACGAGCGTCGAGGACGCATAGGTCTCGTCGAACAGGTTCGTGGCCTGCGCCACAACGGAGAAGTGCTTCGTGATGGCCCAATTGGCACTCAGATCGACCACCGCATAGGGGTCTGCGTAGAGGGTGTTCATGTTGTCGACCGGTGTTTCATCCGGGACCCAGCGTAGGGTCCCGAGCAGACTCAGGCCGTTCATCGGGGTCCAGTTCAGCGCGGCGGTGATCAGATTCCGGGGCGAGCCGCCCAGGCGGTTGTCGCCGCGCACTGGATCATCGTCGAAGCGGAAATCCTGCCAGGTCAAAGCCAGCCGCCCGGTGAGGGCCTCGCCAAGCGCGCCGCTCAGCCCCAGCTCGATCCCGGTGTGCAAGGTCTCATCGGCGTTGAATGATGCCCGCTGAGCCCCCGTGAAGTCACGCAGGGACAGGATCTCGTTGTCGATCCAGGAGTGATAGAGGGTCAGGTCCCAGCCGAGCCCAGGGTAGGTGCCACGCCAGCCGAGCTCGATCGTGTCCGCCGCCTGCGCCTCCAGATCCGGCGTGGCAAACATCGCGGCGTTCGAGCTGGGCATGCCAGGATTGGGTCGGCCCGGCCCGGAGAAGGGGGTGCCGTTGACCGCGCCGATTAGGTCGTCGTTGGTCGGGGGCTCGAAGCTATGGGCCAGCGAGATCCAGGCCGTCTGGCGCGGTGCAGGCTTCCAGGTGAGCGCCAAGGCCCCGCTCCATCCGTTGTAATCCCGATCGTAGCTGCTGTCTTGAGCGGGCACCGCC
The DNA here is from genome assembly GCA_009908845.1 of Gammaproteobacteria bacterium. Taxonomy (GTDB): domain Bacteria; phylum Pseudomonadota; class Gammaproteobacteria; order Chromatiales; family Chromatiaceae; genus Lamprobacter. The sequence goes on along the minus strand of JAAAOQ010000087.1, from coordinate 31,695 downwards.
CCGTCGGGAAGTCGCATGCCCGGCATCATCGGGTTGTAGCCGACAGTCGGGCGAGTGCGCGCAGTCCAACGGTCGTCGTTCTTGCGCTTGGCCCAGGTGTAGCCGACCGAGGGCGACAGGAACAGCTGCCCGGTCAACGGCAGATTGGCCCCGAGATAGGGCGATAAGGTCGAGGCGCTGAGGTCGCTGTCGCCGAATTTCGGACCGCGCTCGCCGCCGGTGTTGTGGTAGTTCTCGCGGTCGGCCTCGCCAAGGGCATAGAGAAGCGTTGCCTCGAGCATCGGCAGCCCAGCGACATGACCGGGGCGGAAGGCATAGCGCGCCGACAAGGTGCCATCGAGCCCATCGGTCACCCGCTCGCCGGCGGGAATCGGAAAGCGGAAGCTGTCGTCGGCCTGGTTCAGGCTGAAGCCAAGGTCGTACAGGTGATCGGTGCGGTCGATGGTGGTGCGCGCGCCGGCCAGGAGTTGGGTCGCTTCGCGGCGCGGCTGGTCCCGCGGCACGTTCGGGCCAGGATTGACCAGGCGGCCCATGACGATCGTCGGCCCCGGGTGCACGCTTTCTGGATCGCTTTCCAGCACAACCTTGGGCAGCGGGCCGGGAATCTGAAATTCAAGATCGGTGAAGGACAGGAAGAGCTGGGTGGCGATGCCGTCACCGTGCAGGATCTCGGCGTTACCGGCAATCACCCCGCGGCTGGATTCGTCGTTCTCGTCGCGATAGCCATCGCCTTGGTCCCACTCGAATTGGAGCAGGCCATTGGCGTTTTCTCCCTGGAACGAGGTCTGACCCGATGCCGAGAAGCGCCCGAAGCTGCCGCCGCCGAGGCCGAGTCGGGAGCCCGGCGCGGTGATGGCAGTGGGCGAGATGAAGTTGACGGCGCCGCCGAGCACCGCGGCGCCCAGACGATGTGCCGCCGGGCCACGCCAGACCTCGATGGCCTCGGCCAGCCCCGGCGCGGCAAGACCGGCAATGTAAGATCCATCGGCGCGATTGACCGGCATCCCGTTGCGCAGCACCAAGAGCCCGCGTTCCGTCGGATTCTGCTGCATGCCCGACCCGCGGATCTGGAAGCGCGCCTGGTCATTGCCGCCGAAAAACTCCTGCACGACCACGCCGGGGACGCCGATCATCGCCTCGGCAAAGGTGGGGGTCGGGATGTCCTCGATCTCTTCGGCACCGACCACCGCCGTGGCCCCTGGCGCTTGCGCGAAGCGTTCGCGCAGCTCCTCGGCGACCGTTGTGCGATCGACCTCGGCGGTAACGGTAATCGGATCGAGCGTCACCACCGACCCCGGCTGCGCCGATTGTGCCAAGGCGGTCTGCCCCAGCAGCAGGCTGGCGACGGATAGTCCCGCACCAAAGGCGACCTGCCTCGAGACTCGTAACGGCTGGAACCTGCGCATCGCCTTCCCCTATTTGTCGATTGCTGCGGGAATCGTTGGCGTCGCGACAGGCTTTGATGCAATCAGCGCCACGGCGCACAGGTGATCCGCGTAGCGGCGAAAGACGCGCCGCATCTGCAAAACGCGTCGCCGGGCATCCGACATGCGCAGCAGGTTGGCGGCGATGCGCATCGCCCCGAGCAGTCCTTCGTCCTGAACCACGCGTCGCGGCTCCAGTAAATGCATCGGCGCCGTGCGTTGGCGCGGCGCCTCGACGTCGAAGCCCCCAGCGTGCAGCACCTCGGCCCATTCCGACAACGTTAACGGCCGCGCACCGATGTGAATCGCGTTCGAGAGCTCCATGCGAATCGCGTCCTTGATCTCGTCTGCGAGGGTGTCCGGCTGCAGCCCCAGCTCGTGGATGCCAAACAGGCCGCCCGGTCGCAGCACGCGGAATGCCTCGGCGACGATGCGCGACTTCTCGGTCGCGGTTTGCATCGACAACATGGCTTCGACGTAGACGATATCGGCGGACTCGGCGTCAAGCCCCGTTGCCACCGCACTGCCGACCACGTAGCGGTCCTGCTCGCCGCGGAGCATCCTGGCGACGCGCTGCGCCGCCGCTTCGTCACGTTCGACACCGATGTAGTGCGCGGGATTGGACAACATCGTGAGCCGGGCCGTCGCGCCCAGGCCCGGCGCCAGCTCCACGACGGTCTTGGCCGGCGTGATCTCCAGCCCCTGTAACAACAGGCGCGTCAGCTCGATGCCCCCCGGGCGCAGCACCCGCTTGCCCATCCGGGCCAACAGCCAGTGTCCAGGCATCTTCGCCGCGTCCAGTTCCTCCCCGGGTAAGGGGGTCGATTCGACTGTGTTGGTGCTCATGAAGGCCCTCGCTGCAGGTTCATAACGTGCTGTCGATGGGCGAACAGGGCGCTGCCATGCGCCTCGCCCCGTTCTTGCCGGTGGGTCACACGCTAACCCCAGCATGCATCGAAGGCTCATGACATATGTTAGGAATGATAACTATTCCGCGCACATCGTAAGCCACGTCGCTGTAACGACCTGACCTAGCCGGACGTGGCTGGGGCTTGGCCCCTGGATCAGCGTTTACCAAACGAGACGGTCAAGCGCGCACAACATGACCGACAATGAACGCTATGGCGACTGATTCGCATCTGCTATAAAATTAAGGATTCTTCAGGACTCGAGCTGCGTTTCGATATGAACGAGACCGCGATTCTCGCTTGGCTGGGCCGAGTGTCCCTATTCAAAGAGGCCGACGAAGAGCAACTGTCGCGATTGGCCAAGGGCTCGAAGGCGGTCACTCTGCCCTGCGGGAAACAGGTGTTTGCATCCGGCGAGGACGCCCAGAGCTTCTACGCAATCGTCGCCGGCGAGGTGCAGCTCTACCGCCTCACCCTGCAGGGCGAGGAGAAGCTCTTTCAGATCCTCGGTGAGGGCTCGCTGCTGGCAGAGGCCGCGATGTTCCTGGAGCCACCGCGCTATCCGCTCACCGCCCGGATCAGCCGTGAAGCCAGGCTGCTCAGTTTCCCACGGCATTCCTTACTCGAGCTCTGTGACCGGTCGCCGCGTGTGATGCGCAGGCTGCTGGGGGCGCTGTCCCAGCGTCTTTACCAGGCCGTCGACCGCATCGAGCATCTCAGCCTGAACAATGCTGCTCAGCGTCTCGTCGCCTACATGCTGGACTTGAGCCAGCATCGGGCCGAGAACTCGGTCGACAGCCCGGTCAATATCTTGCTGCCAGTGCCAATCTCGGTGCTTGCGGGCCAGCTCGCGATGACGCCCGAAACGCTATCTCGGCAACTGCAAAGGTTCCGCCGAGTCGGACTCGTGAGCGGCCGGGGTCGAGAGCTCGTGCTGCGGGACATCGCCGCGCTCTGCGATCTGGTCAATCTGCCAGTGCCCACTGGTCCCGATGGTATCAAGCACGAGCCAATGGTCGGCTGCTGCAACCTCTGCTGAAAACACACCAATGAGCGAACCGAGCCGCTGCAGGAAGCCAAGCAGCGCTGCGGAGACTCCTGCAGCGGACGCTTGGATAGCCGAGTGGACAGGTCGCGGAGGCGCTGCAACGGGCGCAATCGGCGTTGGAGTTCGGTGGCCCGGTCGTCGTCATCCTGCTCGCGATGTCGTTCATCGTCCTGACGATCATCGTCGTCAAGCTGATCCAGTTTGGCTGGCTGCGGATTGGACAACGCGGGCCGGCCCTCAGCGCAGTGTGGGAGTTGCGGGCCGGCCAACCTGAGCAGGCCCTCGCCTGCGTCGCCGGACGGCGTATGACATCGACGACGACCTGCTTGCGGCCGTTCGTGAACTGGCGCGTTATGAGGGTACCCCCGCCTCGCGGCTCCTGCGCCAAGCGTTGTCCGGTGGCGGTCAGCGCGAGGGAACGGACCGTGAACAGGAACAAGTCGACAGCTTTCGGCCGTCCCGTCGCGCGGTCGTGCCGAGAAACGCCCCGAGACGCGCCGCGCGGCCTCACCCTCTCGCCAGACGGCGCCCAAACACCGCGCAGCCGGAGGCAACACCGGACTGGAGACAGGTCGGCATCGCTACGTATCGTCAAGCGGGTCCCGAGCGTTTCAACCCCAAAATTGCGCCGGATCGCGGCCCGTATTCAAGACGCGGCCAGGGGGGCAGGCAGTCGTTCCGTGTCACCCTTGCCAAAACGCCGAATAGGATCAAGACCGACAAAGCCTCCTCTTGCGTGAGGCGGGAAGATACTCGACGGTTGAGCCGTATCGAAGATATGGGAGGCCCATATGAAGACCACCATTGAACTTTCCGACGCGTTGATCGAGCAGGCGCGACGTGTAGCCCACCGCGAAGGCGCAACGCTCCGCGCGCTGGTCGAGGAAGGTCTGCAGCGCAGCCTCAAGGCCCGGCGACAGGCGGCGGGCCGCCAGCTCGACTTTCCGAGCTACGGCGGCGGCGGTCTCACTGACGAGCTCCAGGGTGCGCCATGGAGCCGGATTCGCGATGAAATCTATCGAGAACGGGGCGCGTGATTGCTGTCGACACAAACCTTCTCGTCTATGCGCATCGTCCGGACATGCCCTTTCATGATCGTGCTCGACAGGTGCTGACCGAGGCGGTCGCCGCGCCGGAACCGGTCTGCGTTCCCTGGCCCTGCGCCCACGAGTTTCTAGCCGTGGTTTCGAATCCCCGCATCTTTCGCGAGTCTGTCCGGCGGCTTCCTGGCTGAGGGTGAGGGCTACCTGGATGTGCTCGAACGGATTGCGCGGCCAGCCATGCTGCAGGGTGCCATCGTGCACGATGCCCGGGTAGCCGCGCTGTGTCTGTTTCACGGGGTGCGTGTACTCTGGTCCGCGGACCGGGATTTCTCCCGCTTCCCGGACTTGATGGTAGTCAACCCACTGCCAAAAGAATGATTTGCTTGCCCTGTTTCAGGCCCGGCCTGGACCCTTAGGGCGGCTTGGAACGCCTCTGCGTGCCGTCGTCGAAACCCCCGCCGCAGGAGCCAATCTGGCGCCGTTCGCGGGTTCTGAGTTGCCAGGGGCACCCGAGGTTAAACGGGCCGCTGCTGAACGCGCATTGCGGTAGCTGAGAACATAGATGATACTGATCCCGATTTCATCGGGTTCAAACTGTGTCTTCGCCTAAATCCCTGCTTGCCCGAGGCCGACTCGCCAGCCTCCGACCACTGGCCTTGTCCGCGCACCTGTTGCTGCCGGGTGTCGCCTTCGCCCTGACTCCCGTATCCGTGGCACAGGCCCAAGCCCGAGCTGAAGCCACCCGCAGCTATCAGATCCCCGTCGGCCCCCTCAACCAAGTGCTATCGTAGTGGCGCGACGAATACAGGTTGACCTCACCATCAGACGTGCTCTCTGCCTGGGCGGCGCTGGCGAGCAGACACAGCAAGGCGGCCGCAGAAGTAACGCAACGTTTCAGCATCTTGAATCCTCAGGTAACGTTGGAAGCGGGGAACGTGCGGATCAGAATATAAGCGCGACTGCTTCTTATTCCAATACTCAACCGCCCTGTCGTTTGCCATCAGTCCGCATGGCCCGCCTCCAGCTTGAGCCGTTGCTCGCGGTAGTCGTGATCCAACTCGTGCCAAGCCATGACGCCATTGCGGCCATGGTTCTTGACCCAGTACAGGGCATCGTCGGCGCGCTTGACGACTTCCTTGGCGGTGGTGGTCAGGGTGCTCGAGGATGCGAGGTGCTGGCGCTCGATCACATAGTAGCCAATGCTGACGGTGATCTGGACCCGGGTCTCGGGGCTGATCTGGATGTGATGTTCGCGTAGCTCGCGATGCAACCGTTTCAAGCAGGCCGGGATCTCTGGTGATGGGAGATGTCGCAGGATTAACGCAAACTCCTCTCCGCCAATCCGCGCGACTAGGTCTTGCTCGCGCGTGCTCGCGCGCAGTTTTCGCGCGAACTGCGCGAGCACCTGGTCGCCCCCGGGATGGCCATAGGTATCGTTGATGCGCTTGAAGAAGTCGATATCGAGGATCACAAAGGTCAAGGGCTCGCCGCTCTGCACATGCTGGGTGAAGCACTCGCCGATGGCGTCCCAAAAATAGCGCGCATTGTAGAGCCCGGTCAGCTTGTCGGTAATGGCCTCGATGCGCAAGGTCTCGTTGAGCGCGGCGATGCGCCTGGATTGCTGCCAGGCATTCTCTTCGCGTAGCGCGATCGCACGCTGCATCCAGTGGATATCGCGTTTGAGGCGGTTCAGCTCGTATTCATCGCCGGGATCGGCCGGCTCGGGACCGATCGGCAGGGTCAGGTCGTAATGACCGCACTTGATGCCGTTGATGGCGTCCTGGATGCGATGCAGGTCGCGCGTGCAGATCCAAGGCAGCAGCAAAGGAACCAGGACCAGGCTGACGACGATCGTGAACAGGGAGAAGATCAGCAGGAGGCCGAGTTCGTCTTCGTCGCCGCGAAGCAAAGGGCTGAAGAGCGCGAAACTGAGCCCGATGATCAGTAGCGTCGCGAGCGTGAGCCTCGTGCCGATCTTGATCTGCATGGTCATGGCGTCCTGCACCTGCCGGCACGGTTGGCGGCCCACCGGCGGGGCGGCCGTTGGTGCAAGCGGGGGTGCGGCGCTTGCGCCCCGGTTGCGGTTGTCACGCCCCAGCCCGATCGAGCGTTCCGGGGCGGTGATCAGCGCGTCGCTGTCTCATGCGGCTTGCCGTTGCAGCAAGACCTCCCGGATGGAATCGACCCAGGCAGCGAGCCGATGCGGCGTCAGTTCGGGCTGATTGTCTTGATCGAGGACCAGTCCGCAGAAGCGGCCGTCGCCCAGGTCGGCCTTGGAAGCCTGGTACGCGTAGCCGTTGCTCGGCCAGTCCCCGATGAGGATAGCACCCCGTTCCTTGAGCGCCTGGTAGAGCAGGCCGAGCGCATCGACGAACTCCAGCGGATAGCCGAACTGATCGCCGAGGCCGAACAGGGCGATCCGTTTGCCTTCAAGGCTGATCGCGTCCAATTGCGGCAAGAACGCCTCCAAGCTGTCCGGATACTCGCCATCGCCCCAGGTCGAGGTGCCGATGATCAGGGCATCGTAGGCGGCCAGATCCTCGGGCTCGGCGTCCTCGAACGCATACAGATCGACGCGCCCAGGCTCGAAATGGATGTCTTGGATGCGCTCGGCGATCTCCTGGGTCGCGCCCGTCATGCTGGCATAGAACAATCCGATCTTGTGCATCGCGTTGAGCCTCCGCTTACTTGAGCACGAACGTGCCGCGCATGACCGACCAATGGCCAGGGTAGGAGCAGAAAAAGCTGTAGTCGCCGCCTGGCGTGAGCGGGCTCGGCGAGAAGCTGATCGTATCGCTCTCGCCGCCGCCGATGATCTTGGTGTGCGCGATCACGCGCTCATCCCCGGGCTTGATGTAGTCGTTCTCGAGCCCGGCGTTCATCCCGTCCATTGCGATGCCTTGGAGATCCTCGGTCTTCGAGAGGGTCCAGTTGTGGCCCATCACCTTCTTCGTCAGTTGTCCTTCATGCTGGAGGGTGACGGTGATGGTGTCACAGCTGGAGTCGGCGACCATCTCCTTGATCTGGAATTGCATCGAGTCGTTGACCAGCACCTCGAAGTCGCACGCAGCCTCGGCGGAGACGCTCGCGACCGCGAGTAGGGCCGCGCACGACAGGGATCGATTCTTCATGATAAGGAACCCTCACGCGAGACAGAAGAATAGAATATTGAAAACAAGAACGATTCTCATTTCTGGTATCGCGCTCGCATCGATGCTGTCAACCCCGTCGATCTTTATGCGCTGGTCCAGCCGGTTGCCTCGATGATTAGGCGCATCGGTGCGGAGCGCGAGCGGATTCCGACTTGGGTTGCTGCTTGGCCTTTGTGGAGGGTTTTGATCCCGGCTGTTTGGTGCGCGTCGGTTTGAGGCTCATGGTCTCCTGGCAGTAGCCCAGCCGCTGGCCCTGGGGATCGGTGCGCTTCAGGTCGAAGCTGAAACGGTGCGTGCTCGGGTGGTAGTCGTCCGGGGCGACGACCGCGAGCGCGGTCAGGAAATCGGCGAAACGGTTCCATTGGAAGGGGATGCCCTTGCGATGGGCCTTGTGCTGCAGGGCGTGATAGCGGGTGTAGAGGTTGCGCGTCCAATCGCGCCCGAACAGGGTGTTCGGAATCACGTGGCGTCTGGGCTGTTCGTCCTCGATGAAGAACCCAGAGCTGTGCACGATGCGCGAGTGCATCAGATCCTCATGACCCACATAGGCGTGATGGCCGCCGTTGATCGGCGCCTGGCTTGTGCTGAGGTGTTTCCCGACCTCATTGCGAAGCCGTATTAGACTTGCCGCAATGGCCGGGTCGAACTGTTCCCCGGCGTGTCGGGAGACCTCGGCGAGGGCTGCATCGAGCGTCATCGCCTTGCGATAGGGCCGATTGGAGGTCATGGCGTCGAAGCTGTCGGCGACGGCGATGATTCGGGATTCCAGCGGGATCGTTTCACCGGCGAGCTGGTCCGGATAGCCATCGCCGTCAAAGCGCTCATGGTGGTGCAGGACGATGGTGGCGATGCCCTGGAAGCTCGGCAGGCGGCCGAGAATGTTAAAGCCGATACGGGGGTGGCGCTGGATCTCGAGCATCTCCTCGCGGTTGAGCCGGCCGGCGCGGTTGAGCACCTGATCGGACATCGCGATCTTGCCGATGTCGTGTAGGAGTGCGGCGACATGGATACGATGGCAGCTCGCTGACGGCAGCTTCAGCTCCCAGGCCATCATCTCCGCGTAACGCGCGACGCGAAACGAGTGCTCGTAGGTGTAGGGATCGCGGGCGTCCAGGGTGGCGAGAAGGACATCGATGAGTCCTTGGAGCGCGATCGAATCTGACATGCGTTGCGCTTCGTCGACTTGTCCCAAGGTGATCTTGACCGCTCTTCTCGAGACAGGGTGATGGGCTCTGGCGCGATCTTGCACAGGCCAAGAAGGTTGTGTAGGCATCCAGGAAGACCAATCAAACGAGAATGGTTCTTATTATGAATCTTTTCCTCGAAGGATGTCCAGCGCTCTTCCCCCAACATGCGTGTTCCGTTTGCGGGCTATAGGAAGACCAAAGGCCCCGCTGCTGCACAGATCGCAGCGGCGGGGACGCGAGATGTTGGAGACTGAATCCTCAGGGCATCATCGAGAGCCTGATGGCTCGGCGCTCGCCGCCATCACCGCTTGATATTGCTCGGGCTCGAGGAGGGTGCGAAACCGATTGAGGGCCTCGATGCGAATGTCGGTGGCCGCGCGCTTCAGTTGCACCAGCTCGTCGAGCTGATCCGCAACGGCGGCGCTATCCTTGCCCTCTTCGAGCACCGCGCGCCGAATCGAGCGCTCCAGTGACCAAGCGGCCTGGACGCGTTGGTGCAGCTGGGGCGGATAGACCTCCATGATGTCACGGCGCAGGCGCTCCATCTGCTCGGGAGTAACGCCGAAGCGCTGCGGATCGCGGCGGATCAACCGCATCGGGTGGGGCATGGTCACCAGCTCACTGACCATGAAGCCCGGGCGTTTGGACGCGAGCCCCGGACTGGCCGTGGACTCGGCCTGAGTTGTGCCGAGGGTCAGGAGCAGCGGGAGCGCGAGTAGGGGTGTTAGACGAAGCCGCATGGCGTGAGATGCCTCCAATTGAGAGGTTGCAAGGAAGGATCGACGGCGCTGCTTGGCCGTTGTGGTTTGGAATCGCGCTCAATACCGGTAGCGCACGCCGAGATACCCGAAGGGACCCGGGTTCGAGCCGATGCCGGTGTCGACCGCTTCGTCGAGCAGGTTGTCGATGCCCGCGTAGAGCTCGAGCCCGGCGATACCCGCGGGCTGATAGCTCGCTTTGAGATTCACCAGGGTATAGCCGGCCGCAGTCTCGATGCCGGCGGTGCTGGCGTAGTGCTGCTCACCGGTGTAGGTGGTGATGAGCTGTAGCAGCCAGTCCGGGCGCGGGCTGAAGTCCAGGGTCAGATGGGCGAGGGTCTCGGGCGTCTCCAGCAGCGGATCGTCGCTTCCCTGGTTCTCGCTCGAGAACTGGGTGGCCGAGGCGCGCGCCCGGAGGGTCTCGGTCAGCTGCAGCGAGCCTTCGGCCTCGACGCCCTGGATGCGCGTCTCGCTGACGTTGCGGAAGGTGTTGTAGCTCTGGAGCCCTTGTTCCTCGCGCACGCGTTGGATGCGATCCTCGACGCGGGTGTGGAAGAGGGTGACCTGATAACCCCAGTCCGCGGTGTCGCCAGCGAGCCCGACCTCGATGGTCTCGCTCTTCTCCGGATCGAGGGCATGCGCGGTGGTCTTGCCGAATTCCGGCGCGATGACCTCGGCGCCGAGCATCGGGAAGCCCCGTGGATTGACCTGATCGACGTAGAGATCGCGATCCTGCGGGGCCTTGAAGCCTTGCGCGTAGTTGACGCGCAGGCGCGCGAGCGGCGCGATCCGATAGATGCCGCCGGCCTGCACTGAGAGGTTCGAGCCGCCGACCGAGTCATCGTCGTAACGGCCACCATAGACCAGGTTCAGCCGTGGTGAGATCTGCCACTGATGTTGCAGGAAGGCCGAGCTGAAGCGGCGATTGTCGGCGTCGAAGGCGGTTGAATCGATCGCCTTGTCGCGATGCTCGAGCCCGGCCGTCAGGGTTTGCCCGTCCGTCGGTCTCCAGACCGCGAGGAGATCGTTGACCCACTGCGTCATGGTGGTCTGGTTGATCGAGCTGGCCGAGTCGCCCTGGGTCGCATAGCCGAGGTCGGCATAGGGGATGGCGAGGATCTCGCGATCCTTGTCGTAATGGCCGTAGTGCAGCTGATAGCTGAATTCGAGGCGCTCGCTCGGGGACCAGTCCAGGGTGGCGGCGGCATCGATGCGGTGGTTGTCGTTCTCCTGGCGCGCGGGTACGTTTGCGACCATGACCGGCTTGCCCTGCTGCCGGAAGTTGCTCTGATAACGGTTGCTGATGAAGGCGTTCTCGCGCGTCTCTTGCACATAGTTCACATCCAGACCGAGGGCGATCTGGTCGTTGACCTCCCAATCGAGACGGCCGCCGAGGGTGTCGACACGGGCTTGGTCGCGATAATCGACATTGGCTTGGTAGCGATCCGGAAGGGAGTCTCGGACCTTGAGGTGAGGATGCTGAGACGGTGGGGTCAGCTCACCGGCCCTCGGCACCCCGACGACCGCGCTTTCCTGTTCGCTATACGGCTGGCGCTGGAGATGGTTGGCGTAGAGGCTGTAACCGACGGTCTGATCACCGCCGCGCAGACTGCCGGCGATCTTGGCGCGTTCGGCCTGGCCATGGTCATTGGCACCGTACTGCACATCCAGATCGACCTCGAAGCCTTCGGCCGGCTGTTTGGTGATGATGTTGACCACGCCGCCGAGGGCGTCCGAGCCATAGAGCACGCTGGCCGGACCACGATTGATCTCGATGCGCTCGATCATCGCCGCCGATAGGCGCTCGAGCTCGAAGCTGTTGCTGAACTCGCCGGTGATGCGCCGGCCATCGAGGAGATAGAGCGTGTCGGATTGCCCGAGCCCGCGGATCTGCAGCGTGCGACCGCTCGGGCTGACATAGAGGTTGGGTGCCAGATCGAGGATGTCGCGCAGGGTGGTGGCCTGCGCGGCCTCGACATCGGCCTCGTCGATCAGCTGGATCGGCGCCGGGGCGGTCGTGATGTCCTCGCGGGTGCGGGTGGCGGTGGTGACATAGACCGTGGGCAGGGCGATCTCGGCGGCAAGCTCGGAGTCGGCGGCGATCCCTCCGGGAGCGCGCGGCGCCTCGGCGCGCGCGCTGCCGGTGGCGGCGATAAGGGGACTGGTCAATGCAAGCAGGGTCAGGATCGGGGTAGTTGGATGCACGGGAACGGCTCCTGGGTCGGTCATAAACAGCGATAACGCGTGGAAGCGGCCCGTCGTGGCTGGCGATGCGCGGAGGTCACCGAGTGGCTGGACGAATCGAAGGCTAGGGGCGCGGCTTGAAGGCAAGCAGACGCGATGAGTTGGCCAGGATGCCGAGGGTGTGCAGGATATGGATCATCCCGCCCATGGCCGGACTGAGCCGCCCCAGGGCGCCGAGGCCGATGCCGATCAGGTCGGTGCCGATGGCAAGGCCATAGTTTTGATCGGCGGTGCGCAGGGTTGCGCGGCTGAGCGCGCGTAAGGCCACCAGCTTCTCGATGTCGCTGTCGGCGAGCGCGATGTCGGCGACCTCGAGCGCCACCTCCGAGCCGCCGGCGCCCATCGCGATGCCGACGTCGGCCTCGGAGAGCGCCAGCGCATCGTTGACACCGTCGCCGATCATCACGATGCCGGAGCCGGAGCGGCCGGTCTTGCCGGCATCGGCCTCGGCGCGCAGTCGCCGCACCACCGCGGCCTTGTCCTCCGGCAGCAGCTCGGCGTAGCAGGCGTCGAGCCCCAGCTCGCGGCTCAGCCCCTCGGCGACCTGGCGCTCATCGCCGGAGATCAGCGCGATGCGCTCCACGCCATCGGCGCGCAGCCGCGCGATGGCCTCCCGGGCGCCGGGTCGGAGCCGATGGCGAATGCCAAGCAGGCCTTGTAGCTCGCCATCGAGGGCGACGTAGACCAGCGTCAATCCTTGCGCGCGCAAGCGTTCAGCGGCCTCGGCGAAGGGGCCTGGATCGATCCCTTGCTCGGCGAGCAGCCGCGCGTTGCCAAGCAGCACCTGCGCGCCATCAACCTCGGCCTTGACCCCGTGGCCGAGGATATGCTCGCTCTCGGTATGGGGCTGCAGAGCGACGCCGAGCGCTTGGGCGTGGCTGACGATGGCGTGCGCGAGCGCATGCGGGTTGTGCCATTCCGCCGAGCCGGCCCAGTGCAGCAGGGCCCGCTCGTCGGCGGCCACCACCTCGGCCACCTCCGGCTCCTCGGTGGTCAGGGTGCCGGTCTTGTCGAAGCACCAGATGGCGGCCTGACCAGCGTGCTCCAGATAGACCCCGCCCTTGATCAGGATCTGGCGCCTGGCCGCACTGTGGATGGCCGCGCTGACCGCGGTCGAGGCGGCGAGGATGGTCGAGCAGGGGCAGGACATCACCAGCATCACGGTGAAGGCCCGCGCCAGACTGCGGGTGAGGAGGAGGGTGCCGACGGTCATGACCGTGCCCAGCGTCAGCAGGCGCGCGGCCAGGGTGTCGGCGCGCTCCTGCAAGGGCGCCTTCTGGTCCAGCGCGGCGTCCACCAAGGCGGCGATGCGGGCCAGATAGGTGTGCTCGCCGACCGATTCGGCGCGCACCCGCAGCAGTCCCTGCTCGAGATAGCTGCCGGCATAGACCCGATCATCTCGGCCCTTGAGCACCGGCTCGGCGCGGCCGGTGATGACCGCCTCGCTGACCTCGGCGCGGCCCGCCTCGACCTGTCCATCGACCGGGATCTTCTCGCCGGTGCGGATCACGACCAGCGCCCCTGGGGTCAATTCGGCGACCGGCACCCGCACCTCGCTGCCATCGATCAGCACCCAGGCATCCTTGATCGAGAGCGCGAGCATGCCGCGGATCGCACGCCGCGAGCGCTCGGCGACGAACAGCTCCAGCAGCCGCCCGCCGGCGAGCACATAGATGATCTCGAAGGCGGTCGCGGCCTGGCCGAAGCCGATCGCGAGCAGCAATGAGAAGGCCAGGAACTGGTGGATGGTGAAGCGCTTCTCGACCGTGGTCTCGTGCCAGGCGTCGCGCAGCAACGGGATCGCGGCGACCAGCGCCAGCAGCCCGGTCGGGCTGAGGGCGCCGCTGGCGACCGGGCGCTTGAGCAGATGCTCGCGCACCAGGAGGAAGCCGAGGTAGCCGGTCAGGCAGGCGAAGCCGAGCAGCCGCCACAGCCAGGCTCGACGTGGGCCGCGCTCGCGCTGGCCCCGGCCCTGGCGCTTGCTCCCGGTTTGGCGGCAGGCGCGGCAGGCGACGCTGTCTGCGTTCGTGTCGACGTCAGCATCGACGTCCGCGCCGATGTTCACGCCAGCGGGACCAAGCGCGGCGACTTGGTGCCGCCAGCTCGGACGCGCTGGCCGGATCGGCGCGCCGAGCAGCGGGCGCAACGTCGCCTCGATCTCGGTGTGCAACGGGCGATCGGGCGGCCAGGTGACGATCAGCGCGCCGCAGACGGGATTGATCCTGACCCGCACGCCACCGGCGACCTGCGCGAGTGCGGCACTGACTTCATCGGCGAACGGCCGGTTATGGCGAAGCGCCGCGATGCTCAGGCGCAGACGGCCGGGGATGCTGTGGCGGATGCGGGCCATCGATACTCACTCTCAGTAAAATAATGAGAATGATTCTACATTTTATCTTGACGATGCCTTGAGATGTCGCAACAGACGCTGAAGACGCGCGCAACCGGCTTCGACCAGAAGCCGACCGGGAGCTGACCGGGAGCCGGCCCGGAGGCGATCAAGGCGGGTCGGACTTCCGGTAACGAGCGTCCTGTTCAGGTGATTCGCGGACGAGCGCTAGGTCACTCCCGCGCCTCAGCGGATGCCGAGCGCCGCGGCGACCTCGGCTGTGAGGTTTCCGGTCACGCTGAGGTCGCGATCATGCTGAAAGGCCTCGAGTGCTGCCGCGGTCTTGGGACCCATGATCCCGTCCACGGGGCCAGGGTTGTATCCCCGCGCGCGCAGTGCCGATTGCGCCGCCTCAAGCATTGACGGGGTCAGGTTCAGCGGCTCGGGAGTGGAAGTCGTCGGCTCGGCGGCCTGGGGGCTAGCATCGTTACCTTGCGCGCTCGCCTCGAGCGGACTGCGCTGCTCCTGCGTCGAAGATACCTCATCGTCTGCAGATGAACCCTGCTGCGGCGATCCGGCTCGCAGCAGGGTCATGCGATCAAGCCCTTTTCGGCTCAGCTTCTACGGGTTCAGCTTCACCGTGTTCAGCTTCGAGGCTGTTCATTCAAACGCGCTCGCGTTGATCCAGAGCACCGCATCCTGAGACAGCTCCTTGCCCTCGTGCTCCTTGTCCGGTCCGGAGCCGAGGCAGGCGAAGCCCCAGACGCCGGGGCGCGGGATGCCGAAGGTGAACATCCCATTCGCGTCGGTGATGGCGACGATGGCGCTGTTCGGAACCGGCCCCAGGGTCTCCTTGCTGAAGCTGTTGGCATCTAGGTCGACGTCGCTGTTGATGTACTCGATCTCGCACTCGACCCCGGCGGCCGGTTCGCCCTCGGAGAGCAGCTGGCCGGTGAAGGTGCTGCCGGCGAAGACCTGATAGGGCTTGTTCATCGGCACGATCTCGGTCGGCAGCCCGAGCGGCTCGTTCCAGCCGGTCGGCATGGCGCCCTTGTTGACGATGGTCTTGGTGATCTGCTGGATGTAGATGTCCTCGGCGCCTTCCATGTAGGGCGCCGGCACCAAGCCGAAGAGATAATCGCCGTTGCGCCGGATCTGGTAGGTCGCGGTGTAGGCATCCGCTGGCTCGTCGCCCGGCCCTTGCCACTCGACTGCCTCAAGGGTGTCGGTGAGGTCGGTCTTCTCGCCCTTGAAGACCACAAAGAATTCCTTGGGCGGACCCATGTCCATGGTGTGGCTGTTCTCCATCGGATGGCCGAAGGCCAGGGCGAGCTCGATCTCGGTCGGGCGCTCGAGCATCATCTCCGGGGTGTAGAGCAGCTGGAAATGGGCCTGGGCGGCGCCGCTGAAGGTCAGGGCCGCGGTCAGGGCCGCGGCGGTGCGGGACAAGGCAGGGCGGGACAAGAGAAGGCGAGACAAGTTATTAGGGCGGTTCATCGGCTGGGGACTCCTGTAGGACATGAGAAGGGTGGTTGAATCATCGACAGGCCCCCGGGCGCAGACCCCATCGCCGGGGCGCCAGGGACCGGAGCGATTCGGCAGAGGAAGGGGGCGAGCCGCCGGCGGCTACTCGACGATATCGCTGCCGGCGATCTCGATGTCGTGGCCCGGGCCGGCGTCGAAGACGACCTTGTAGTCGCCGTTGGGCTTATCGAACTCGAACTCGCTGTATTCGCTCATCTCGCCTTCGAGGACGACGTTGTCGTTGGCGTCGAGCACGCGAATGGCGACACCGGCGGCCGACGAACCATCGGAGAATCCGCCTTCACAGAGCACGGTGCCGTCACCCATGTCGTAGCACGAGATCAATGGGGTATGGGCAAGGGCTGATGTCGCGTTCAGGGTCAGCGCGAATGCCGAGGCGGCAAGGATTAACGGGGCTCGTTTCATTGAATGTCTCCGCATGTCGAATCGAAGGCACAATGCTAGCGCTGATATTATTGCATGTAAATAACAAACAATCGCATTTGTGTTTCTGCTCTGATCTGGTGTATCGTTGTGACTGTGAACTGACAGGGCTGCGCGTGCCGAGAAGCAGCGAGTCCTGTTCCCAAGCGGGTTCCCGAACTGGCCTGTTGCCGGCCTGGTAACCCGAAAGGGACTGAGCCAAACGAGATCGCCAGCGATGCCCAAGATGCCTGCGCGCGGTGGTGCGCGCACCCTCAACGACATCCGACCCGGCGGGCGGGTGCGCATCCGGCGCCATCATTCCGAGGGCGCGGTGCGGCAGCGCTTGCTCGACCTGGGCCTGATGCCGAACGTGGTCGTGACCGTGGTGCGCAGCGCGCCGCTGAACGATCCGATCGAGCTCAAGCTCGAGGCCTCGAACATCACCCTGCGACGCCGCGAAGCCATCACCATCGAGGTGACCAGCGAGGAATCCGAATCATGAGCAAGCGCGATGGGGTCTTGGTGGCGCTCGCCGGCCAGCAGAACGCCGGCAAGTCCACCCTGTTCAACGTGCTGACCGGCGCCCGGCAGCACGTCGCCAATTATCCGGGCGTGACCGTGGACAAGAAGCACGGCCAATACGGCGACGACGTCGGCACCGTCTACACCGTCGATCTGCCTGGCACCTATAGCCTGACCTCGTTCTCGCTCGAGGAGCGGGTTGCGCGCGAGTTCTTGCTTGGGGATCGGCCCGACGTCACGGTCAATGTGGTCGACGCCTCCAATCTGCGCCGCTCACTGCATCTGACGTTGCAGATTCTCGAGATGGAGCTGCCGTCGGTGCTGGCATTGAACATGATGGACGTGGCCGAGGGCCGCGGCATCGAGATCGATCAGGCGCAACTCGCGCAGCGCTTGCAGGTGCCGGTGGTCGCCACCGTGGGCCGCAAAGGCCAGGGGCGCGAGGCGCTGCGCCAAGCCATCCGCGGGGAATCGGCGCGTCAGGCCGAGACCCCGAAGCCGCCGCCCGCGCCGGTCGACTATGGCCAGCTCGAGCCCGCGATCGCGCAGGTGCAGCAGCGGCTCGCGCCGGTCAAGGCCATTGCGGATCTGCCCCAGCGCTGGCTCGCGCTGGAGCTGCTCGAGGGCGATACCCAGGCCGTGAGCATCCTGGTCGAGCGCCTTGGCGAGACGGCGGCGCGACCCGTGCGCGAGGCCGTCGGCGCGCTGATCGACGCCTTCGAGCAGCGTCAAGGGATCGAGATCAGCGATTACGTCGTCGGCTGCCGGGATCGCGCGATCGAGCGCTTGCTCAAGGGGGTCGTCAAAGGCGCCGACGCCGGTCGCACGACGCTCACCGAGCGTGTCGACCGCGTCGTGCTCAATCGCTGGCTGGCGCCCGGCTTCCTGCTGCTGACGGTGTTCGCAATCTATCAGGTCTCGATCGTCTGGGGCTACGAGCTGACCACTTACACCTGGCCGTTCCTCGCCAAGGGCCGCGAGCTGATCGCCGGCGTCTTGCCGACCGCGGACTTCCTGGTCGATCCCTATCTGCGCTCGCTCGGGCTCTGGCTGGTCGATTCGGCCAACACCCTGCTCAACTATGTGCCGATCTTCCTGGGCGTGTTCGCCTGTATCGCGATCGTCGAGGATTCGGGCTACATGGCCCGGATCGCCTTCATCCTCGACAAGATCCTGCACCGCTTCGGCCTGCACGGGCAGAGCACCTTGCCGCTGATCCTGGGCGGGGTGTTCGCCGGCGGCTGCGCGGTGCCGGGGGTGATGGCGACCAAGGGCATCCCGGACAACCGCGCGCGCATGGCGACCATCTTCACCGTGCCGTTCATGAACTGCCTGGCCAAGGTGCCGCTCTACACGCTCTTGCTCGGGATCTTCTTCGTCGAGCACAAGTCGTTGATGATGTTCTACATCTCGACGATGACCATCATCTTCGCATTACTGGTGGCCAAGCTGCTGACCAAGACCGTGCTCAGCGGCCAGGAGACCTCACCGTTCGTGATGGAGCTGCCGCATTACCATCTGCCGACGTTCAACGGCGTCGCCCGCCGCGCGCTCGAGCGCACCTGGCAGTACATCAAGAAGGTCGGCACCGTGGTGCTGGCGGTTGCGGTGGTCGTGTTCGTGCTGCTGCACTTCCCAGGGCTGCCCGACGAGCGCAAGGCCCATTTCGCGCAGGAGGCCGAGGCCGCGATCGAGCGCTTCGAGCAGGCATTGGCGGAGAACCCCTACCGCGACCTCGCCACCGGAGCGAACCTGGTGCCGCTGGTCAACTACTACACCGATTACAAGCGCGCCAAACTGACTGCCAGCGGCGCGGCCGGCTCGCAGCGGGTGACCGAGCGCTTCAAAGAACGCAATGCCGCGTTTTATCCGCTCGTCAAGCGCGGCGGCGATCGCGATGCCCGTCAGGCCGCGCGCGCGTTGCGCAAGCTCGCGCACGAGCGGCGCGCGCTGCGCAAGCAGATGCGCGAGGAGCGCATCACCCATTCGGTGCTCGGCGCCATCGGCCGCAGCATGGAGCCGGTGACCCAGTTCGCCGGCTTCGACTGGAAGATCAACATCGCGCTCTTGTCCTCGTTCGCCGCCCGCGAGAGCAGCGTCGCGACCCTGGGCGTGCTGTTCCAGCAGGACGACGACGAGAACGCCTCGCTCGAGGAGCGGATGGGCGAGGCGACCCGCGAGAGCGGCGCGACGGCCTTGCTGGCGGTGTCGATGATCCTGTTCTTCGCGCTCTATCCGCCCTGCCTAGCGACCACGATCATGGTCAAGGTGCAGACCGGCTCCTACAAGTGGATGGCGTTTGCGATCATCTTCCCGACCCTGCTCGGCTTGGGCGTGGCGAGCGCGGTCTACAGCATCGGCAACGCGGTCGGCGCCACCGGCATCGAGGCGATGTCGGCGGTCTACTGGGGCGCCTTCGTGCTGCTGCTGATCGTTGGTCTGCTCAGTGACCGTAAGGCGAGCCGGCTGCTGCGGCAGCGGTTCTCGCCAGGTTAAGCACCTTGCCCCGAGCTGAAGCAAGCGCGTGGCGGCGAGCGCGACACGCCATCTGGATCTGAACGCAGAGGGGATGAGACATGGCCGAGCCCGACCAAGACGCGCAAGCACAACCAGCGACGCCAGAGAGCCCGCCAGAGAGCCTGCGAGAAAGCTTGCCAGGGGGCCTGGTGGCTCAGCCGGAGCCTGGGCGGGACGCCGAGACGCTGGTCCAGACCTCGCCGCCGGTGACCCTGGTCGACGCCGGGATCATCGCGCTGATCCTGGGGCTGGCGCTCTGGTACCTCTACCGGCAATTCTGGCGCAAGCGCGGCGCGTGCGGGGGCTGTGCCAAAGGCGGCGAGGGCGGCTGCGCGGTCAGCCGCTCCATTGCCAAGATGGAGGATCAGGCGCCTGCGGAGAGCTGCGTTTCGGTCGATGCCATCCGCAAGCGCTCCTGATGACGGCCCGAGATGAAGGCCCAAGATGAAGGCGGGGAGCTGACGGCCGCGAGATGAACGCAGCGATTCGGGTCGAGCACCTCGCGCATCGTTACGGCCGACGCTTCATCTATCAGGACCTGAGCTTCGCGGTTCCGGAGGGTAAGGTCGTCGCCTTGCTCGGCAAGAACGGGGTCGGCAAGACCACCCTGATCCGGCTGCTGATGGGCTTCCTGCGGCCGAGCGCCGGGCAGTGCCGGGTGCTCGGCGAGCCGTCGCATGCGCTCTCGCCGGCGACGCGGGCGCGTATCGGACTGCTGTTCGAGGGCCATCTGGCCTACGACTTCATGAGCATCGCGCAGATCGAGCGCTTCTATCGGCCGTTCTATCGGCGTTGGCGGCGCGAGCTGTACTACGACCTGGTCGATCGGCTCGGACTGTCGCATGACCACAAGATCGGCAATATGTCCTGCGGTCAGCGCTCGCAGGTGGTGCTGGGGCTGATCTTCGCCCAGGACCCGGACCTGATGATCCTCGACGACTATTCGATGGGGCTCGACGCGGGCTATCGGCGGCTGTTCCTGGATTATCTGCGGCGCTTTCTGGACGAGGGCGGCAAGACCGTGTTCGTCACCTCGCATGTGGTTCAGGATATGGAAGCGCTGGTCGATGAGGTGATCTTCCTGCAGCGGGGCGGGGCGGTGAAACAACTGCCCCTAGTCGAATTCCGCCGTCAGTTCCGTTGCTTCGGCTTCCGGGTCGACGGCAACGCGCCGCCGCAGGCGGACGGTCTGATCGAGAACGTTGATCTGCACGGCCGCGCGCCCTGCCTCTATACCTTCGCCGAGCCCGCGCAGCTTGCGGCGCACCTCGAGACGCACTGGCCGCAGGTCCGCCTCGGCGACGAGCAGCCGCTGACGCTCGAGGATGCGTTCATTGGCCTGACCGGCAAGTACTGAGAACGGGACGTTCCGCGAAGGGGTATTGGCCATGATGTTGTTCGCAATCTTCCTGAAAGAGTGGCTCAAGGTCCGCTGGGTCTGGCTGGGCCTGTCGGTGCTGCACCTCGGCATGCTGCTCTACCTGTATCTCGTGCTACGGCACCAGTTTCGGGTCGAGCACTCGGAGATGATCTGGTACTGGGCGTTCGAATTGCGCCGGCTGCTGTACGAGCCGATCCAGTCTCTGCCGCTGATCTCCGGCGTGCTGATCGCCGCCGCGCAGTTTGGCCCGGAGATGATCGGCGGGCGCTTTCGGTTGTCTCTGCACCTGCCGCTGCGCGGCGATCTGCTGGTCTGGAGCTGGGTGGCCTTCGGCGCGCTGATGGGAGCGGTGCTGGCATTGCTCGATGCACTGGCGCTGTATTGGATCGTCGGTCAGTGGTTTCCGCATGAGGCAGCCGTCAGCGCCGTGCGCACGGCCTTGCCCTGGCTGCTCGGCGGCTGGATCGGCTACTTCGGTGCGACCCTGGCATTGCTGGAGCCAGCGGCATCGCGCCGCCTGATCTATCTCGGGCTGAGCGCCGCCTTTCTCGCCTTGCTGTTCCAGCACCGCGGTTATCAGGAGTACGATCAGGTCCTGCCGATGCTAATCGCGATCGCGCTGCTGTTCATCCCGGCGGTGATCCTACCCGCGCACCGCTATCGCCACCGGAGCTGAATCGCTGTGACCGCTCGTCTCGCCCGCTGGTCCCTGCTCTTGCTGACCATCTTCCTGCTCGCGGTCTGGTGGCCGCTGCTCAAGGACCTGCTGTTCGAGTACCGCTACGGCAAGACCGACCTGTTCTACAGTCCGGTGATCGAGCGCTTCGTCTACAAGGAGCTGCTCGGTGAGGGCCACCAATTCATCTACCGCGACCAGGACGGCACTGATTACGACCGCGAGACCTTCGAGGCCCTGATCCCGTTCATCTACTACAAGAACATGGAACTGTGGGGGAGATTGCCACTGAGGCTGGCGGGGCAGACGTTCGACAAGGCGCAGATCCAGGCCGAGCGTCAGGTGCTCGAGCTCGAGCCGGTCGAGCTGCCGGGCCATGCGCCGCGCATCCAGCTATTCCCGCTGCTCGAGGCCAATCCCGGCCGGGCCCGGCTGCGCTTCCCGGAGGACATCATGCGCCCCGGCGACCGGCTGACCTTCATCAACAGCGACGCGAACCGCATCGACCCCGAGCTGACCCGCGTCTTCACCGCGGCGCTGACTGAGGCCGGATTCGCCTGGCCGGTGCAGGCCAGCTTCGGCCGGGTCTCGATCCTGAAGGCGTTCGACGCCGGCTATTTCCTGCTGGATCGCACCGGTGATCTGTTCCAGCTCCGCCGCGTCGACGGCGCGCCGGAGGTAACGCCTGTGCCGCTGCCCGACGGGCTCGCGGTGCGCCATCTGAAGGTGGCCGAGAACAAGCGCGGCGACTCTCTCGGTTTGATCCTGAGCGAGGATGATCGGCTCTTCCTGCTCGCTCAGGATGAGGACCGACGCACCGCGGCCGAGCTGATCCCGCTCGCGCTGCCGGGCTACGATCCGGACACGATGGAGTTGAAGATCCTGTTCAATCCGCTTTATCGCACCGCGATCTACTCCGACCAGCGCGAGATCACGGCCGTCGCGATGGACCGCCAGTTCGAGCCCATCGCGCGTTATTCGCGCACCATGGCCATGGCCGAGCCGCGCCTCGTCGATCGGGTCTGGGAGGCGCTGGTGCCGTTCAGCCTCGATCTGCACGACCCGAACGGGCGCTATCTCCGGCTCAGTCTGGATGTCCACGGACCCTTGGCATTGCCGGCTATCGGGGTTGCGCTCATCATCGCCTGGCTGCTGCTGTGGCGCCGCGGACTGCGCCTGTTGAACATCGCGCCGAGTCTGCTGCTGGTCGCGCTCACCGGCCTCTATGGGCTGATCGCCGTCGCGTTGATTACGCCCGAGACGCCGCAAGGCTCGGCTGGCGCTGATCGGCGTCTTGGGCGAGCGCCGGTGCCTGGTCAGGCCAACGCCTGATTCAGCGCTCCTGAGAGTTGCTCATGGCCGCGTTGTTCAGTCGCTCCCTCCTGTTCGGGCAGCCCGAAGCGCGTGATGTGCAGGGGCGGCCACCGGTCTTGCTCGTGATCGGCGCGCACCGTGAGGAGCTGGCGTTTGGCGAAGCCGTCGCCGAACAGCTCGATCGCCGGCACATCGGTCTGCTGCGCATTCCGGCCGGGATCTCAGGTCAGCGTCCCGGCCCGGACCAGCTCGCCAGCTATCGCCGGCGCCATGCCGAGCTCTATCGCCAGATCCTCGAGCACCTGCAGCCCGAGCAGCGGGTCCTGATCGACCTGCATACCGGCTTCGATGAACGCCTGTGCTCGGCCGACGTCCTCTGTGCCGAGCCAGTGCTGCTGCAGTGCATCGAGCAGGCCGGGGCCCGGCTCGACACGCCCGTTCAGGGGCAGGTGCGAGGCGTCCGCTTGGTCGGGAGCCAGGGCGAGGCCGGGTTAGTGGGCCTGGATGGTGCCACCTGGCCCGCGGTGCGACCCGAGCTGCCGGAGGCGGTCTGGTGCGGGACCAGTCCGCTCTATGTCGGTGTCGAGGTCTATCTGCGTCAGCTTCAGGCCGGCTCCCCGGCCGAGGTCCGTTTTGCCGCGGCCGTGATCGAGGCGATCAGCGCCTGTGCGTTGGCGATCATCGAGACCGCACGCTCGTCGAGTCCGCACCGGTGCGATTGAACCTCTATATCGCTTCCGTGAGAATGGCATCGTCAGGACGGATGAGTTCGATGAGCGCACGCTGATCGCTCTCGATGCACAAGGGAACATCTGCGCCATCACCTTCGAGCACGCCAGCGAGCCGCCCGATGTGAGCCGAGTCATCATCGAAGGGATGGCGGCTTAGCATCATTGGACTTGAAGGCAGCCAGCGCTGCTTCGCGGTATGCCGCCGCTTACGGTCTAGTGCAAGACAGCGGGAATCCCGAGACCGATGGTCGCTGCCGGCAATGGTCGTGGGGTAGGAGCCCGCTTGCGGGCGATTTTCGCCGCCGTGAGCGCGGCCTGCTCGCCCGCAAGCGGGCTCCTACAGCGCTGAGAGCCAGATGGCAGGAGCAGGGTCTCGGCATTTCTGACGCGATGCACCAGCTCAGTCCTGCTCGAGCTCTCGTCGCAGCTCCCGTAGCAGCGCCCAGCGCTGGCCTCGCCGTGATGGTGCGCCGCCGAGTACTTCGCGGCAGAGCCAGCGGCTGAACCGCGCACGCCGAGAGGGCTGTCGAGATGGGTCGCCGGCCCCTGCATTGGCCATTCCTGCATCGGCCCTAGCTGGGCCTGCCTCGTTGTTACCGATTTGTTGCTGGAGTTCGTTTCGGTTTGGCATCGGGTCGTTCTCGGGCAAATCGGGGTAGCCCGGAAGCTAGCATAGTTGAGCACAAATGCAAATTACTCGCAGAGCGCTTACGACCCAAAGCGCGGCGCATGATCACGATCGGGGGTTGACGGACTGCAGAAGCCTGTTAATCTAAGTGAGAACTGTTCTCAATTTAGATGTTTCGCCAGCCAGCCCTTCGGTCGAGACCGATGGCCAGCCGGATGTTTCCAACCCAAACCGGGCCCCCGTGCCCCAACCTCGGAGACACAGGCATGTCCACTCCCTGCGCAAACGCGACGACCGACCCGACTCCTGCTCTCGAGATCCTGCCCCTCGACCTGCCATCCGATCTGCCACCCGATCTGCTTAGGGCGCGGTTGGCGGACCTGATCCGTGCTGCGGTCAACCAAGGGACTGCGGCGGTGGCCGAGACCATCGTGCGCTATTTCCAGGCGCTCTCGCTGCATCCAGAGCTTGCGGCCAACCTCGATGAGCGCGCGGCCTATTGCCGGGGCGCGCACCATTGGCGTGGACTCGCTGCACTCGCTACCGGCCGTCTCGACGACGACGCTGGGCAGGTTCCAGCCGGAGTCCTCTGATGGCGAGCCCGTATCTGAACGACTTCAGCGTAGGCATGGCGAACGGCTGCCGATCCGTCTCCCCGACTCAGCCTTCATCGAGGCCGGTGTCGGCACATTCGGCGCACGGGGATTCCGGACAGGTGCGCTACCTCGGTCATTGGCCTGAGCTGTTGGGCGACCTTGGGCTCTTGGGCAGCGTCTGGATCGAGACCGAGGCGCCTGGTCTACGGGTCATCCAGCGCCAGCGGCTCACCGGCCTGCGTGTGCGGGGGCTCGTCGGTTATCTGAATACCCCTGAGTATCAGGTGCGGCTCCTGCTCGATGCCTGTCATGCACTGCGCGCCCCCGATGACGAGCAGGGCTTGCTGATCGAAGAGCTCGGTGGTCAGCCACTGGTGAGCCTGCGCTTGGATGCGCGGAGCCATCCGCTGCCATTGCGCGTGCTCTTGTCGAGTCTTGGCGCCCAGGGTCGATCTGTGGTGCCGGCCCCGCATCGCCGGCAGGAGGCGCCGATCGCCGCGTTGGAGCAGCATGCCGTCGGCCGATTACAGCGCGATTGCGAGACGCTCGGTCCGGAGTGGGGGTTCCGAGACGTCGCCGAGCTGAGCGGGCGTCTGAGCCTGCAGCCCGATCAGCTGCGCCAGATCACAGTGGACACGGGCGCCGAAGCGGTCGCGGTCGATCCCTCGCTGGTGCCCTGCGCGCTCGAGACGCTGGCCGATCAGGTGTATCCGCTGGCGCTGAGCAGCGGGAGCAGGGGCTGGGTCAGCCGCGCGGTCCAGCCGGTCTATGGTCACGCCTATGTCGACGGCCAGCTTGCCTTGCGCGGCGATGCCGTGCGGCTCGAGCTCGATGTCCGCGCGATCGATAGCGCCTGGGTCATCGGCCGGCGCTCTGGCGAGCGCGATGATCGCTCGCTGCGGCTCTATGACGAGGATGGTCGGGCCATTGCGGTGATCGCCTCTGGCGCTGATCCGTGGAGCTGCGGACGGCAGGCTGGCGATGGGTCTGCGGGTCCGGCCGACCGGCCGCGCGGCCGTTGGCGTCCCGATGCCGCACGTCTCTGGACGACGCTGATGAATGCCTTGACCAGCTGAGGGCCGCCGCGATGTGTCGATCATTGAATACACCAGCGAACACGGAACTGCGTAAGGCGATGGCGACCCCCGCCTTGCCGAAAGTCGATCCTGGACCGGTTGCCGAGCTCGCAACCCCGACAGACAGTGAGGCGACTGGTGCGCGCCGCGGCGCCAACCGCAGGCGCCGATTGTGGGAGCTCTGGCACAAGTATCACTGCCCGATCATTGGGACCTGTCTCGAGGTGGAGGATCTGCGCCGCTTGGCGCGCAAGATCGGCAGCCCAACCCTCCGGGATGCGAAGAGCGACTTTGAGGTGCACGTCAGCTTCGTGGCGGCGGCCGATGAGAAGAATCCGCTGTCGATCGCAGTGCAGAAGGAATTGGAGCGGCGTTATGCACGCAGCGTCAAGCGCTTTGCGGCCGCGAAGTCGGCCGACGCGCTCCGCGCGCTCTGGCACCGCGCGCTCGCTGACGGTGAGGTACAGGGGGCGTTTTGGGCGGTGATGACCCATGCGTTCGCGGATGTCGAGCTGCGTTCCCAGGCTTTCGAGGATGTGCATATGCTGTCGCACCAGATCGGCGCTGGCCTTCGCGCGGATCTGGCCGCGTTGGCCGAGGCGCGCAAAGCACTCTCGCACCTACGCAAGGAGACCGAGTCCGAGAGCAAACGCCAGGCACGCCGTCTCCAGAAGAAGAACGAGGAGGTTGAGCAGCTGCGCGAGCGGGTAGCGACCTTGGAAGGCATCGAGCAGGCCTATGAGGAGACGCGCGAGCGCCTGCGGGAGCTCGAGGACGGCCGCGAGCTGCGGAGATTACGTGCCCGGGTCGCGGAGCTCGAGCAGGAGAACGATCGCCAGGGCCGGCGCCTGGCCGATGCCGAGCTGCGCGCTGAGGCGCTGGAGCATGGGCTAGAGGCGGCCGAAGCCGAGGTGATGAGTCTGACCGCCCAGGTCCAGGAGCAGACCAGGGCCTGTGAAGCGCTGGAGCGGTTAGTCGGGATGGGCACCGCCCCCGAGGGCTGTGCCGGCGACGATTGTGATGGCTGCAGTTGCAATGCGCATCCTGATCGCGTCCTCGACCTAGACCTCGCCGGGCAGCGCATCCTCTGTGTCGGCGGACGTAGTGACCTCGCGCCGCGGTATCGTGACCTGGTGCAGCGCTGCAACGGTGAGCTGATCCGCCATGATGGGGGGCTCGAGGACAACCGCCAGCGGCTGGAGGCCGTGCTGGCGAGCGCCGATGCGGTGATCTGTCCGGCCGATGCGGTCAGCCACAACGCCTATGCACTGACCAAGCGCTTCTGCAAGCGGATGGCAAAACCCTGCGTGCTGGTCTCGCGCTCGAGCGTCGGCGCCTTCGCTGAAGCGCTGTCGGCACTGGCCGATTCGCCGGACTCACAGGCCGCCTCGGGGCCGATCAGCCTGGGCATCGAACGCGCGCCGCGAGCGACCCGGGCCGCTTGAGGTGACATTGCAGGGCTTGGTGGATCGCACTTGAAAACCTTGATGAGACGGTGGAGACTCGCGATGCGATATGCGAAGAAAGGTCCGCAATCCGAACCGCCTGGCAGGAACCAGCGCCGCCGCCGGCGGCTCGCCGGGATGCTGCTGCGCGGGACGGTTCTGCGCGCCGGATCGGTCGGATTGATGCCGGCGGTGCTCATCGTTGCATTGGCACTGGCGACGATGCTCTGGGTTGTACCGCCACAGGATGCGGGCGCCCAGTCGGCTTTGCAGGCGGTTGAACCGCCATCGTGGCTGACCTCGGTGATGGATCGCTGAGCGAGCCGAGGCGCGCGGCCTGGTTGGCGTGAGCGAATGGGAGCAGTTATCATAACGATTCAAATCAGTCAGGCCGTGAGCCGATCAGGAGAAGCGAGATGAGCGAAGCCGAGCGTGACCCGAAAGGGTCGGGTGAAGCGCCGCAGGCGGGTGGTGGACCAGCGTCCGGTGGCGTCAGGGCGCAGCAAGCAGGGTACGGACCGGCCGACCAGGCGTCGGCACGCTCGAACGTGCAACATGATCCTTCGCATGGGGCCTCGCCAGGGGGAGCGAGCGCTCAGTCAGCTTGGGCGGAGCAGGCGCACGCGGCCCAGTCTCAGCCGGCTCATTCTCAGCAGCCGACGCACGGGACGGCATCGCCGCACCCTTCGCAGCGCGGCGATGATCACGCGCATCCCGCCTTTGGGCCATCTCCCTATGGCGCGGCCTCAAGCATGGGCAGTGCGCTGCCGGCTGGCGTCGCGGCCCCTGGCGCGGTGCCGGGTCAGTATCAAGGGCAGCCGCAGGTCTATCCGCCGCCGCACCCGGCCGGTTATCCGCTGCATGCTCAGCCTCCGCTTCAGCAGCCGTATCAGCCTCATTACCAGCAGCCCGACTACCCGCCGCATTATCCATCACCGCACCCGGGGGCTGGCGCTGGCGGCTACGGCCAGCCGACCGCGCCGGCGTACCCAGGCGCGGCTGGTTTCGAGGCCGGCTACGGGGGCTATCCGGGCGGACATCCCGGTGCCTATGCTGGTCCTTATCCGGGCGCCTATGCCGGCGCTGCCGGCCAGCCGCCGCATGCGTTCCAAGCGCAGCCACCTGGGATGATGGCGAATGGCGCGGCCATCCCTGGTCATGGCGGCGGGCCTGTCGGCGGCCATGCCGCGGCGGGCTTCGGAGCGGGACCTGGTGCCGCTGCGATGGGCGCTGGTGCGGGGGGCGGAGCCGGCCCCGGGCCGCAGGCCGGGATGCAACAGCTGTTCGAGGAAATCGCCCAGGGCGGCAACGGGCTCAATACCTTGTCGCAGATGCTCAGTCTCGACGATACCGAGTTCTGGAAAGGCGCCCTCGTCGGCGCGGCGGCAGTGTTATTGCTGACCAACGATCAGGTTCAGGATGCCCTGTTCAAGTCCGGCGCCAAGGCCAAGGACGCGGTCAAGAGCGGTGCCGACAAGCTCAAGGAGCGCGTCTCGGGCGCGGCGGATGACGAGAGCGGCTCCTGAGGGGCGCACGATGTCGATTCCGAGCCCTTACGATCCAGCGTCCCCCTATCATCCCGCCGTTCCCCGTGATCCGAATGTAAGTTATGTGCCTGCGGTGCCCTATGCGCCGGCTCTACCGACGGTTCCCCAGCCTGCACCGCCGGCCGCGGATGGTTGCGCGTCCCTGGCCCAGCTCGCGCTACTCGGCGCGGTGATCGGTGGCTCAGCCGCCGCTGGTGCCAATATCCGCCGACTCCAGCGCCAGGAGGTCGATACCCTTGGTGCCTTTGCCGACACCGGCCGGGCGGCGCTGGCGACTGCGACCGCGAGCGCGGTGGCCGGCGCCGCTGCAAGCGCCGTCAGCGGGCAAGGACTGGTGCGGCTCGGCGTGCTGTTCGCGAGCGGAACCGCGGTAATGTATGGGATTCAACGGTATCTTGAACGAGGTCTGGACCCATGAGCCGTACCGAGCACGGGATGCAGCGCCAGCGCCACGGCGTTGCGAAGAACCTGGCCGAAGGCGTCGGCGGTGTGGTCGTCGGCGCGGCTCTGGTGGTGCTGGTCGGCCAGTGGCTGAAGCGCCGGCAGCAGCGGACCTTGGCAACCGATCGCGCGGAGGCCGATGCCTTGCTTGCCGACCGAGCTGCGTCCGCATCCGAACCCGCCACCTCCAGTCCGGCCGAAAGCTAATTCCCCCTGGAGTCCATTCCCTGGAAGTCTACCCCGGAAGCCAATCCCCAGAAGCGAAATCCCATGAGCCAATACGAAGATCGATACTGGTATCAACCCGCGGCCGTCGGCGCCAATGTCAGCCCCAGCGGTAGCCCCTCTGTTCGTCCAGCCGCGCCGACTCACCCTAACGCGCTGTTCGAGATGGCTAAGCTCGGCACCGTTATCGGTCTTACCGGGGCTGGGGCCGCCAATCTGCACCGGTTGCAGCAGGGCGAGGTCGAGGCCGGCGATGCCGCGCTCAACACCGTGCGTACCGGGGTTGCCTCCGGGATCGCCACCGCTGCGGCGACGCTGGTCGCGAGCCAATTCCGCAGCCCGACCCTGGCGCTGGCCGCGACCCTGGTGACGGGAACCGCGGCGATGTATGCATTGAACCCAGCCGCCAAGTCCAAGCATGAGGACAGCGGCCCGCTGGGGGCGGGCACACCCCAGAAGAGTTGATCCAGCAAGAGCTGATCCAGAAGCGCTGATCCAGAGATCCAGAGCGACCTGATTCAGGGGGACCTGATCTAGGACGGCCTGATTCGACGCGACCAGCCCCCGTATCGCGGTCGAACTGGACCGCGCCGCGCCCCTTTCGGCCTGTTTCCGAGATCCATTTTGTGAGTACGCGATCATGAGTGATGACGCCTATCCGCATGCGGCCATGCCGCCTGGCCAGCCCTATGCATCCCATGCCTATCCTTCCCACCCCTATGCGACTCAGCAACCCCAGGCGGTTTCGCCGCTGCAGGGCGTTGCTCAGATGGCTCACCCGCAACCGGGGATGATGCAGGCGGCTGGCTATCAGCCTGGCTATCAGGCCGGTTACCATCCGGCCTATCAGCAAGCGCCGATGGCCGCTCAAGCGCCCGCGGCGGCGATCCCGGGCCGCGGCTATCCGACGCCGGCCGCGCAATCATCATTCTTCAATCTCGGCAACGATCGCTTCCTGAAGGGGCTGCTGATTGGGGCTGCGGCCGCCTATCTGCTGACCAACGAGAGCGTGCAGCGGACCGCGATCAAGGGCGCCGTCAAGCTCTGGGGCGGACTCCAGGGCGGCGTCGAGGAGCTCAAGGAACGCTTCCACGACGCCGAGGCTGAGCTGCAGGCGTCGGAGTCGCACAAGGAGGCCTGAGGACGCTTGCGTCCATGGTCGGCCTCAAGCCTATCCCTCGCCATTGTCCCTGATTGGGCCGAACAGGTTGGGGCCTAAGCCGAAGCATACGCGCGAGCCTCTTTTCGCAATCCCAGCATCCTGACCGCTTGCCGTGGCGCTGACCAACTACCGTATCGTCCATGAGGTGCCGGGGCGTCTGCGCTTGCGGATTCCGGCCCTCGGCGAGCCGGGCTGCGAGGCCGGGGCGCTCGAGGATTGGATGGATGCGGCAGCGCCAGTGCAGGAGGTGCGCGCCAATCGCTCGGCGCGGACCCTGGTCATCCAGTATCGCGGCGGCGCCGACGCCCGCGCGGCGCTGCTACGGCGGCTCGAGCGCTTCTCGACCGAGCCGATCCCTGGCTACAGCGAGGATGGGGTACGCGAGGCCGAGGTGGCGCCGATGATCACCACCCTGTTCACGCTGGCGGTCCTGCCGTTGCTGACGCCGCCGCTGCGGGTGGTGCTCACCTTCGCCAATGTCGGCTCGACCCTGGCCAAGGGCGCTGACACCCTGGTCCACGAGGGGATCAAGGTCGAGGTGCTGGATGCGCTTGCGGTCGGGCTCGCAGCGGCCAACGGCAAGCTGTTCACGGCCAATGTGACCGATCTGCTGCTCGACTTCGGCGCGTTTCTGGAACGGCGCACCCAGCGCCAGTCGGATCGCCTGCTGCGCCGGCTGCTGCGACCCGAGCCGGCGATGGCCTGGGTCGAGCGCGACGGCGAGCTGGTGCAGATCTCCGGCGATGAGGTCGGCCTCGGCGAGACCGTGGTCGTCGGCATCGGCGAGACCGTGCCGGTCGATGGCCATGTGCTCGACGGCCTGGCGCTGGTCAATCAGGCCAGCGTCACCGGCGAGGACGTGCCGGTGCGCAAGGAGGCGCCGGCGCGCGTGATCGCCGGCTCGGTGCTGGTCGAGGGGCGGCTGCGGCTGGAGGCGACGCGCGTCGGCGAGGACACCACCACGGCGCGCGTCTCGCGCTTCATCCAGGCGTCGCTGGCCGAGCAGGCGGCAACCCAGCGCGTCGCCGACAAGCTCGCCGACAAGCGCGTCTACCTGACGCTCGGCACCGGCGCCGTGGTCTATGCGCTCACCCGCGACCTGGCGCGGCTGCAGTCGGTGTTCCTGGTCGACTACTCCTGCGCGCTGAAGCTGGGCACGCCGGTGGCGTTCAAGTCCGGGATGTCGCGCGCGGCCGAGCACGGCGTGCTGATGAAGGGCGGGGAGGCGATCGAGGCGCTGGCCGCGGTCGATACCCTGGTGTTCGACAAGACCGGGACCCTGACGCACAGCGACCTGCTGGTCACCGATGTGGTCGTGCTGCCCGGCGGCTGTGCCTGCTCCGAGACCGAATTGCTGGCGATGGTGGCCTCGGTCGAGGAGCATGCGAGCC
>JAAAOQ010000061.1 GCA_009908845.1 Gammaproteobacteria bacterium | reverse complement strand
ACATTCGCGCATCAGCTCCAGGGTCGCCAGAAGATGCCTAGAATTTACAACGTGTTAGGCCGACCTTTAAAGGGCTGCTGTTTCCAGTAGCACATCCGGATGCGCCGCCGCAGCCAGTGGTCCAGCTCCGGGATTGGCCGGTAGTAATCCGAGATACCGAAGTAGCCCATCCAACCACGGACGTATTCGGAGAATTTCTTGAGCCGATAGTCCATCGATACGCCCCAGCTCCGGCCGGTCAGCTTGCGCAGCCGGTGGCGGAAGTCTTGGTAGGCGCGCTCGGACCAACGCAGCTTCTTGCCCCGGAACGTGAATCCCAGGAACTCGCAGTGGTCGGTCTTGACCACACGGCTCTTGTGCGCGTTGACCACCAGCTTGAGCGTTCTAGTCAGATAGCGAGTCACCCTCGCCATGACCCGTCCACCGGCGCGGTGGCTACGCACGAGGATCAGCGGGTGATGTGCCCGCAGAGACGCGCCGATCAATGCCAGCAGCTGCTTGTCGCGCACCTTCCGACCCACACGGGCCATCAGGACGTCGTGCTGGACCGTGTCGAAAAATTTCGCCAAATCCAGATCGACCGCGATGCGGTAGCCGTCACCGATAGGGGCTTGTACCCGCCTCAATGCTCCATGGGCGGAGCGCCCTGGCCGACCAAATCGCCGGGAGCGATTTTGAGCCGCCGTAGGCGGACCCGAAGGGCGCGCGCCATGGATGGTGCGCGTAAAGCCGAAGCTCGCATCCGAGAACGCTGGATCGAAGATCGGCCCCAGGACTTGCGCGATGGCTTGTTGGATGACGCGGTCCATCACCGTCGGGATGCCGAGCAGACGCTCGCCACCGTTGGGCTTGGGAATCGTCACCCGTCTGACCGGCTGCGGCCGGTCGATGCCCTCACGCACCGAAGTTCCACAGCTAGGGGCGTAACTCCCTGTTTTCCCTGACCCAGGATCTTAAAAAATGTCACAACAGTTGACTTGTTAACTGGGGCAAGTCGCGATCACTCTCCGGTAGAAGGGCTGTGGTTGAGCCGACGTGAGCGGGATAAGTGGTTGCCTTCACGGCGGTCTGCTGAATGTTGGCGTGGGAACGACCTGATAGCGAGGCTCCCAGTGCAACTGATCCTACCAGGCAGAGGCGTGTCGACGTGGCCGTGGAGCACGCCCCATTGCGTTGTGTCACGTTTGTGCTGGATGCACGGATTGCTCATCAGCCGAGGGATCGCCTAAGGTCATGCCATGTACACGCGCATCACCCAGTCCGGCCCGCGGCGCTACCTGCAGCTGGTCGAAGGCTATCGGGATGCGGCCGGTAAAGTGAAGCAGCGCGTCGTGGCCAGCCTCGGGCGGGTCGATCAGCTCGAGGCGGCCGATCTCGAGCCCCTCATCCACGGCCTGCAACGCGCTGTCGGGCGCCCGGAGTCGTTGCCGCAAGCGCCGGTGTTCGAGACCGCGCGCAGCTATGGCGATGTCTGGACCCTGCATCAGCTCTGGCAGGCATTGGGCCTCGGCGAGGCCCTGCGTCGGGCACTGCGCTCCTCACGCCGCCAGTTCGATGCCGAGGCGCTGATTCGCGCGATGGTGTTCAACCGCCTGGTCGAGCCGAGCAGTAAGCTCGGCTTGCTGGAGTGGCTGCAGGAACGCACGCATCTGCCCGCGTTCGCCGCCAATGAGCTGCATCATGAACAGCTGCTGCGCGCGATGGACGCGCTGGAGGAGCACAACGAGGCGGTTGAGTGCGCGGTGGCCAAGCAGTTGCGCCCGTTACTCGATCAGGATCTCAGCGTGATCTTCTATGACGTGACTACGGTGCGCATCCACGGCACCGGCCAGTGCGCGGGTGATCTGCGCCGCCATGGATTGAGCAAAGATACGGGCGGGATTGATCGCCAGGTGGCGCTCGGTGTCGTCCAAAGTGCCGACGGGTTGCCGATCGCCCACGAGGTGTTCGAGGGCAACGTGGCCGAAACCACCACCCTGGCACCGATGATCGAGCGGTTGCTCCAGCGCTTCCGGCTCAAACAGGTGGTGATCGTTGCCGATCGGGGCCTGTTGAGCATCGACAACATCGATGGGCTCGAGGCGTTGGGGCATGCGCAGGGCTTGCAAGTGGACGACATCCTCGCCGTGCCGGGGCGTCGCTACGCCGAGTTCACTGAGCTGATCGCCGAGCACCATCCCCGCCTGGTGGCGGCGGTGAGCGATCCGGACGCCGACGTCATCGGCGAGACGCGTTGGCAGGAGCGCCGGCTGGTGATCGCCCACAATGCCACGCGCGCTGCTGAGCAATCGCAGGCACGCCGCGAGGCCGTTGACACGCTGGATGCGCTCGGCCAGCACCTGGCCGAGCGGCTCAACGACCAAGATGCAGGCAAACCCGTGCGCGGCCGGCGTGCGACTGATCGCGGGGCTTACAAGCGCTTCCATCAGGCCGTGCTCGAGAAGCGCCTCAGCCACATCGTCAAGGCCGACCTGGGCTCGCCGCAGTTCAGCTATCTGGTCGATCAGGTGGCTTGGCAGGCCGCCGAGCGCCTCGATGGCAAGCTGCTGTTGGTCACCAGTCTCCAAGACTTGAGCGCCGAGGCGGTGGTGGCGCGCTATCGCTCGCTGGCCGATATCGAACGCGGATTCCGCGTCCTAAAGTCCGAGATCGCGATTGCGCCGGTCTATCATCGCCTGCCACCGCGCATTCGCGCGCATGCCCTGATCTGCTTCCTGGCCCTGGTGCTCTATCGTATTCTGCGTACGCGCCTGAAGGCCGCCGGCAGCGAGCACTCCCCAGAGCGGGCGTTACGCATCCTGCGCCAAATTCAGCAGCATCGGGTCAAAGCCGGTAGTCGTGAATACAGCGGGCTGTCACGCTTGACGCCGGAGCACCGGCAGCTCTTCAAGGAGATCGGTATCGCTTTGCCCCAGTAAGCAAGTCAAGTGTTGTGACATTTTTTCAGATCCTGGATCAAGGAAAACAAGGAGTTACGTCCCTAACTGTGGAACTTAGGTGATCCCGGCGGTGGGGATGATCAATGGGGATCGGCGGGACTATAGCTGGGGGATGGTGCCGGGTGGCAAGCGCTATGGGCGCTGTGGGATTCGGATCGATTCAGCGGGGCGCCGGGTGCAACCGCCGGATGCGCTGCGCGGCGATATCGCGCGGATCATGCTGTATATGCGCGATACCTATGGGTTTCGGTTGTCGCGGCAGGATGCGCGGTTATTTGCGGCCTGGGATGAGCTTGATCCGGTGGATGCTTGGGAGCGGAAGCGGCAGGCGCGGATTGCAAGGCTGCAGGGGATGGAGAATGGGTATGTGGTGGGGGAAGATCAGCTCTGACGCCAGCCTCAGCCGCCGCGAGCCTAGCGAGCGGTCGGGCTAGAGGCGTTCGTTAGGTAATTGATTGCGGATTGATTTGGTGCTCGAAAAATATTTTCATCCAGACCCCTTTTCTCCCATTGGAGCTTATGGTTGAGAGCAAAGCGGACCGGGTTCGGTTTACTTTCTGCCATGCTGGCAAAACAATCTGAACCGGGACCCTTTAACCAGTCTTTAGTTTAGTAATTGCCGTATGGATTTTGATATGGCCGCATGGTGTCAGTATTAAGACCTCTGCTCCTGTCGCGCATAAGTGACTTGCCGCCACCGGGACCAATTGATTGACCACCCCCGGGACCTATCGACTGCCCACCACCCTGCCCGATAGACAACCCACCCCTAGGGCCAATGGACTGACCACCCCCAGGGCCAATGGACTGACCACCGCCCGGACCAATTGAATCACAACCACCTGGACCGATAGAACCCGGAACGCAATCGCTCCACGCTTTCCAAGCGAAAGCGTTTGAACTACTACAGAGCATAAATGCTGCAAGAAGCGCAATTGTTTTCATTCTATTATTCCGCATCCGTTAAGTTTGGGTTTATCTAGGCGCCAGGCGTTTCACGACTGACAACATCATCAACCGGCGCGCTATTCGCGTTCTCGGCTGAATGCAATCGTTAGGAGATTTCGTTGGATCGATTCAATTCCTCAGAATTAACTCGAACCTCACACGTTTTATCTCTTTGGAGCAGCTCACGAATTCAAAGCCCCTAGTCTGACAAGGAATAGTTACTGTAGAATCTTTAGGTATTAAAGGAGCTGTGTTTGGTTCGTATTTTGGTGCTTTCTTATTTGCTCATTTTCTTGTTCCAGAAGGAAGCTCATAGTTCTCCATGATTTGGTTGGCAAGATTAAGACCTTTGGCTTCATATTGGCTGATCCAACGTATTTCATCTGGTTCAACCTCAGATTCCCAGATTGCTATTTTCGGGTTGACTCCCATACTCTCAAGATACCCATACCGGATTGCGGCAATCTTTTGACCTTCAGCCAAAGTTCCAACGCTACCATCACCATAGCGTGACTGATGTAGACCAAAGTGCGTATTTGTGTAACTTGTCCTTAGTACACCGCCTGAGAAGGCATAGATGCAGGCACTTGCGCAATCGTAAGCCGCTGCTGTGTTAACCCCAAGCGCTCGTATAGTGTGGCCAAGCTGCATTGCTGAACTGAGGCTGCCGCCTTGATTTTTGACAAAGACGACGGAGCGAAGATTGATGCCTTGGCGTCGCATACGCTCAGCGATTCTTTTAACAACGCTTGCGTCCTCGCTGTCAATAGAACCAAAAACAAAAATGACATTTCCTATCGCTTCGATGTTCCCCTCTGATGCCCTAAACGATTTGTCGGCCGTAGTCGGTCCGCGACTATTAGGCTGAAGGGGTTGGCTTGTTTGTTTCGGCGTTAGCTGCACTGACGCTAGCGTCTCACAATTTCGCCAAGCGCCATTGATTGCTTTTGCACTCCCATTAAGGGTCATTGTGATGTAACCTTGATCAGTGATCAGCGCTGCATTGGAGCCATTCTTTAAGCCCTGTAACTGATTTTTCGTTAAATCAATGTAGATTCCATCCGGTGTCCGGGTAACAGCTTTCGGCTCAGATATGACTCCATCAACGTCAAGACTGATACTTGAAATCGCTTCGTTGCCAGTAACGAGCAGTTGAGTACGATTGCAGCCAGATGCAGGAGCGAAAGAAATTCCGATATTCACCCCATTATCAAATTGTGTAAACGCTACATATGCATTCCAGACCCATGACCCACTGCGTCCGCTATCAGCTACCACGGGGCTAATGACCAACCAGAAGCTAATGCAAATAACTGATAAAGACGACTTCATGATTTTTTGTACCGAAAAGCAATCTATATTACGGAGCCAGAGCGTATACCAACGTGCCCGCCGGAACATTTACAGTTTCTAACGTTAGACGGAATGTAGGTCGGGCACGCTAGGCAGGTTCTGCGCTAACGGAGACAGGCAGAAGCTGCCTAGCGTGCTTGATCCACCGGAACAAAAGACGCGCACACGCGAAAACCCCGTTACAAACTGCGAACGCAGAACGGGTATCGTTGCAAGTGCTATGCAGAAATCCGACCGGTCCCCACCGATCAGCGGTGTCGATACGTCCACGGTTGTTGGTGAGCCCCCACCAGTTTCCAGGCCCTTGGCTTTGAGTGCACTACTCGCCTCATTGAGCCTAGCACTTATGACTGCGAGGAATAACATAAGCGGCCGTTTTGGTCGAGTTCGCCATCAACACCTTGATCTCAGTCAAAGCTTGCTAACCGAACAGATGATGACCAAGCGCATGCTTCAGCAGCATGTTGATATGCCAAGCAGGCCGCTTCCGCACAAAGCCTAGCGCTTGCGCCAGTCCCATGGCCGTTGGTGATCTCCAGGCACCGACCAGATGCCGAGTCCGGGTGCTTTGGCGCCGGTCTCCGCTTGGCGGTAGGTCGGATCATTGCAGTAGCGCCGATACACAGCGGCTTGGCCGGCCTTGACCATATCGAGGTTGATGACCTCACCCGTTGCCGGGTCGATGACCTCAGCAACCTTGCGCTCGTAGCGGTCGGTGTCATGGATGCGCAGGGAGACCACGCGCGGGGTGATCCGACGCAGGTGGTCGCGGCTCTCGGTGCCCCAGGGGCGCTGTGCAATCTCGGGGGCGTCGATGCAGTGCAGGCGGACCTTGATTTCAATGCCGCTGCAGGTGGCGCGCAGGGTGTCGCCGTCGTGGATGCTGACGACCCGGCAGCCGGCGCTGTCGATGCTGCGCTGTAACCACGGCAGGCCACTGCCGTCGAGCAGCCAAGGCAAGGCGATACCAATGCCAGCCAGCGCCCACCACAACAGCAGGCGATGATGGCGCGGCAGCAGCCGATGCCAGGGGATGGTGCGCTGGGTCATGGGGTCAGCCAGCGCTGCAGCAGTGGCGGGATGGTGGCGGATGAGGCGTTGAGCGTCGGCAGCTCGGGGATCTCGGCGCCGGGTTGGTGGCGGATCTGGGCGGTCAGATCGACCTCGCGCAGGGTCTTGCCGGCCCATTGCTCGAGCAGTGCGGGGCGGGCGTAGACGAGTCGCACGGTGTCGCTGGTGACCTCCAGCGTCGGCGGGTCGGCCTTGAGGCCCTGCAGCAGCAGCGAGCCGATCAGGTAGACCTCGCCGGCGGCTTCGAGCGGGCGCAGGGCGTCGCGGACCTCGGCCGCTGAGAGGGTGGCGCCCTGGAGCGGGACGCTGGCGGTCTCCAGCGGCTCACCGGTGAGGATCTTGACGTGGCTGGCGTACCAGTCGCAGTTAGAGCTCGCACAGAGCGAGTGCGGGCCGTCGTCGGTGTCGAGGATGAACCCGGCGCTCGACCAGGGGCCGATGATTGGATAGGTGCCGCTGACGTCCTCATAGGTGCGGTTATCGCGGCCGCTGAGCTTGACGCTAAAGGCCGCGGTGCCCTTGTCGCGGTCGTACTCGCTGCGGGCCATGGTCAGATCCCCAAGCGCGCCACGGATCAAGCCCGCGGTGCCCTTGCCGGTCACAGCCAACGGCATCATCAACATGCCGATACCGATCACGATCAGCAGGAAGGCCAGCTCCCCTCCTCCCATGACCTCCATCCGATAATCCGCGTTGCCCGGCAGCACGCAGCGCATGCGCGCAGGCCAGAACCAGGCGACACCGGACTTGGTCATCATGTCGCACCAACTGTGACTGACCCAGCCCGTGATGAGCGCCAGTGCAAAGCCACCCGGCAGCAACCACCAGGCCAGCAGGCCGGCGATCACCTGGGGCAGCAGCGCATGGGTGAAGGTGCGATGGCCGAAATAGCGCTCGAGCGTGCTCGAGGTCAGGCGCAGCACGCGACCCACATAGCTTGCGCGTGTGTCCAGGTCCGGGATCAGCCCTCCGAGCATGGCGACGGCGGATTCTTCGGCGGTGACCGGATGGCCCACGATCACGCTGACGACGAGATAGGTCGACTGCGCGGCGACCAGATGGGTAGGTGTCATCATGTCAACATGCCTGCATGTCAGCGTCGCTTGGCGGCCATAAAGCGGGTGAAGTACAGCAGCAGGTAGAACATGCTGGTTCCCACGCCGGCGAGGACCATCAGTTCTTTCATCCCCATGCCGCGCGAGACGTAGCGCATGGCCATGAAGCAAACCGAGAGGATGACCAGGATCGGGGTCATGTCGAGGTAGGTGACGGCGGCCTCGTGGCCGAGTTCGCGCAGGGTTGAGCGGGTGACATGGCGCTCGATCAGGGTCAGCTCGAGCATCCCCTGCACGGCAGCGGGGATGCCGGCGGAGTCGCGCACGACCACACGGATGAAGGCCGAGCGCACCCGGGGGCTGTCGAAGGTCACCGGATGGAGCGCAAGCCAGGTCTCGATCCATTCGCGCGCGTGTTCCTGGGGTAACGCCTTGAGGTCGGTCTGCACCTGGACTTTCCACAACAGCCGATCGATACGGGCGCGGCGGTTGGTGTCTTCCATTGCTGCGCAGAGCTGGGCGTGCTCGGTCAGCGTCGAGATCATCTCAGCCAGCGTTGGCGGGACCTCCAGGCTGCCGATGAACAGAACCACATCGGTTCGCGTCTGCAGTGAGGCCAGGATGACGTCTAGCTGGTCGGCGACCGGCTCACGGCCCAATGAGCGCTTGATGTGGCGATAGGGAACGCTGCCGGTGCGGGTGGCTGCCGCTCGGAAGCGCGGCGGGATCAGGCGCTCGGGCACCGCCAGCCCGTAAGCGGCGTGGATCTGTTCGGCCAGATCGGCGAGGAACTGCTTGGCGGTCGCGGTGGTGGGGTGCAGGCACACGCGCTGCTCGGCGATGGCCTCTCGCACCTTGGCCAGCAACGCGCGCTTGCCGATCCCTGCCCTGCCCTTGATCACCACGTTGGAGCCAGCGAGCAGCGCGCGGCGGATCTGGGCGATCTCCAGCGCGCGACCGACAAAGATCCTGCCCTCCCCTTGAGCAGCTTGGCCGCGCGCGGCTTCGCCCTGCTCGGCTTCGCCCTGCTCGCTGCTGTGGCTGTCAGGCTCGCTCATGCGTCCACCTTGGCCTGCAGCTCGGCGGTCAGCGCCTTGGCCTCGGCGGCACCTTCGCGGCACACGCGCACACAGACGGCGCGGCCGCTGTCTGGGTCGCGCTGCCAGAGGCTGAAGGTCTCATCAAGGCCAGCCCGACCGGCGCGGCAGATCTGCCAGCGCTCGCAGGTGGAGCGGATGGCGTAGGGCGTGAGCTTGCGCCAATGCAGCGCTGGGTGCTTGGGCGTGTTCATCGCGGTGCGCTGAAGGGCTGGCGGTCGTTGTGCTCGGCAACCTTGCCAGGGTTGAAGGCGCTTACGGGGCGGTGGTAGCCCATGACGCGGGTCCAGACCTCACAGCGGGTGCGGTCGGCATCGGCGAGCAGGGGTGCATAGGCCGCGCAGGCGGCGCACTCGCGCGGGGCGTTGCGGCTGATCTGGCAGCGAATACGGCCGGGCTCGGCGCTGAGGTGGATGCAGGGATCGGTGTGCATGGCGGCTCACTTGGGTTGGTGGGCTTACTGGGTCATGGCTTCGAGCAGGGTTTGCAGGCGTTGCCATTGCTGCCCGGCGTACTCGCGCGCGAGGGCGAGCCGGGCGGCTGCGAGGTTGGCGGCGGCCCGTTGGGCCTCGTGGCTGGCGGTCTGCATCGCTTCGGCTTCGGACCAGAGGCTGCCGGCCGGATCGAGGCCCTGATCGACGCGTTCCTGCCGGTAACTGAGGCGATCTTGCGTGAACTCCCGGCGGCGCTCGAGGGCGCGGACCTGGTGCGCCTGCTCACAGAGGGCCTGGATGTCGGCGATCAGGGCGGCACGCAGGGCGTCGGTGCTGGCGGTGAGCGCGGCGGCATCCTTGGCCTGCTCGAGCTTGGCGCTGCGGTCGAACAGCGGGATGCGGATGTTCAGCCGGGCGTTGGGGCCGGCGGCGCCGGTCTCGAGCGTCTCGGTGATCGAGTAGCCGACGCTGACCTCGGCGCTCCAGTCCCGCTGGCGGCGCTGCTCGGCGGCGGTGGCGCGCTCGGCGCGCAGCACCGGGTTGGACCGCTCGACGAGGCGCAGGGCCTCGGTCAGGCGATCGGCGCCGGGGCACTCGGCGGCGGCGCTTGGGGCCAGTGCTGCCAGCAGCAGCGCGAGGATGGCCGGGCGGCGGATCATAGCCTGACCGGCGGCATCTGCAGCAGGGCGTCGCGGCGGTCCATCAG
>JAAAOQ010000221.1 GCA_009908845.1 Gammaproteobacteria bacterium | reverse complement strand
GCCGAACAGGAGCTGGTCGAATACTCGGGGCAGCTCGAATCGTTGATCGACCTGGTCAATGCCTCGGAGACCTACGCCGAGCAGGTGCAAGCGCTGCTGCATCTCGCGCGCCGCGCCCTTTCTGCCGATGCCAGCGCAGTCGGCCTGCTGGGGCACGACAGCGATCAGGACTCACGCTATCGGCTCCTGTTCGCCGTTCGCAGCGACGACAGCGGCTCGGAGGCGGCCGGGACCCCGCTACCGGAGGTTCTGTTCGCCGAGGCCGAAGACCAGCCCGGCAGCCCGGTCATCGTCTCGAGCCCGCTGGAGGACCGACCCGACCCGGGCGCCGAGACGCGCGTGACCATCGGACTCATGCTCGAGAATACGACACCGGATCGCGTGCATGAGCGGCTCCTGCTGACGCTGCAGCAGGGCAGTGCGCACCCCGTCCGGACGCTCGAGGTCGCCCAGCGACAGCTCCTGCGTCTGGTCGCCCAGCGGATCGCTGCGGTCCGCTATCAGCATCAACTGCAGCAGAACCTGGTGCAACTGCGCGAGCGTGAGACGATCGGCCATCTCGCCAGCGGCGTCGCGCACGACTTCAACAACCTGCTTGGCGTCATCGATGCCAATCTCTTCTTCGTCGCCGAGGGCTTCAGTGACACCCTCTGCAAGGACCCGGAGATCGAGCAGGTCCTGGTCGAGACCCGCAGCGCGTTGAACCAGGCCAAGGTCATCACCTCCGGGATGCTGACGATGAGCCGATCCGGGGCTGCACCGCTGGAGCAGACCGATCTGGCCGCGGTGATCGGGGAGCTGCAAGGCATCCTGAAGCAGGTCCTCCCGCCCAGGATCGACCTCGAGGTCGAGCTCCCGGGGGAGCCGCAGGCCTTCACCAATCGCTCGTTCCTGCAATCGGCCCTGCTCAATCTGGCCCTCAACGCCCGCGACGCGATCCGCGAGGAGGGTCAGCTGACCATCACCACCGAGCGCGTCCACTGGAGCGGCACCGAGCCGCTGACCGTCGGCAAGCTACCGCCGGTCGACTGTATCGAGGTCCGGGTGACCGACAACGGCAGCGGGATACCGGCAAGCCTGCTCAGTCAGATCTTCGAGCCCTTGTTCTCGACCAAGGCAAAGAACCGCGGCCATGGTCTGGGGCTCTTCATGGTCCGCGAGTTCATCACCCGGACCCAGGCCGGGCTGATCGTCGAATCCGAGCCCGGCGAGGGGAGCTGCTTCCGCATCCTGCTGCCGACTCAGGTCCCGAAGCCGCGTCAGGGGCCGGCACCATCCGCACCCGGCCGGGAGCCGGCGCTGCCGGCAGCCGCCGCGGACGAGCGCCCAAACCAGCGCATCCTGCTGGTCGAGGACGACCGGCGCGTGCGCGACGCCCTCGCGCGGCTGCTGAAGACCGGCGGGCTTGCGGTGGAGACCGCTGATCACGGTCAGGATGCGCTGCAGCGGCTGGCGACGATGGAGGAGCCGGTCGACCTGGTCCTGTCCGATATCGCGATGCCGGCAATGGACGGGCTCGATCTCTATGCCTGCCTCACCGAGCAGTATCCGGACCTGCCGGTCATCCTGATGACCGGTCAGCAGACCCACTGGGAGCCCCCGGTGAGCAGCCGCGGCGAGCCCGCGATGATCCTGCGCAAGCCGATCGAGCTCGAGACGCTGCAGGCCGCGATACGAGAGAAGACCGGCCCCGCACAGCGCTCGGGCTGAGCGGCCAGCGCCGTCCGTCGCCAATCATGATGCCAAACCGCCGACTCGGTCACGTCTTAACAACTCTTTACAAACGGCCTAACCTGACGAGGTCTAGGCTATCTGATAGTCCGTTATGACCATCCACTCTGATTCGCTAACAGCAAGCGCTCGCCGAGATTCTGTGGCCCGGCGCACCTGGCCTGGCGATCGAGCGGAGGGTCGATAGCACCCGCGATAGAGTAATACAATGCTTCTCAGCTGCTTAGACGATGATCCACGCATGGAGCGCACCCTGCGGCGCTTTGCTGGCGCGCTGGGCCATGAAGTCCGTTTCCAAACCAGTAGCGATGCGCTGCGGGCCGACCTGAGCCACAACCAGCCCGATCTGATCGTGCTCGATCTCAGCCTCGGCGCTGAAACCGGCCTCGACATCCTGGAGTGGCTCGTCGAGCACCACCCGCAGATCCCGATCGTGTTCCTATCCGGTCAGGGTGACGAGCTGCTGGATACCGCGCGCCGCATCGCCCAGGGGAACGGACTGACCGTCTCCGGCACCGTCAACAAGGCCAATATGGTGCGCGAGCTGCCCGACGTGCTGGCGCGGCGCAGCGTGCCCGAGCCGCCGGCGAAGAAGACACCACCGCCGCCTCAGGCCGAGGCACCGCTCGATGTCGACGCGCTGCGCGTCCACCTGGCCGCGGGCCGGATTGAGCCCTACTTTCAGCCCATCGTCTCGGCGCGTACCTTGGAATCGGTGGGCGCCGAGGTCCTTGCCCGGTTGCGACTGCCCGACGGAACCATCCTCGGCGCCGGCGCGTTCATTCCGCTCGCGGAGCGCTCCGGCCTGATCATGGAGGTGACCCGCGTGCTCAGCGAGCGCCTGATCGAGCTCGCGCCTCAGCTAAAGCCGCTCGGATTCGACTTCCTCTCGGTCAACCTCTCGGCCGCGAACGTCCAGGGCGAGGATGTGGCCGTGCTGATCAAACGGCTGGTCGATGCCTTCTCCGGCGGGACCCGGATCGTGATCGAGCTGACCGAGACCGCGATGCTCTCGGACCTGCAGCAGATGCGCGCGCTGACCAGCCAGCTCCGGCTTGGCGGCGCCTCGCTGTCGATCGATGATTTCGGCGTCGGCTATTCGAGTATTCGCGCCCTCGCCGAACTGCCCTATGACGCCCTCAAGATCGATCTGTCATTCGTCGCCGAGATGTTCGACTCCGAAAAGGCGGCCAATCTCGTCGATTCCATGCTGCGCATGGGGCACAGCCTGAGCCTGGACGTCGTCGCCGAGGGCGTGGAGACCGAGGCCCAGCGGGATCGGCTGATCGCCATGGGTGTCGACCGGCTGCAGGGATACCTGTTCGGCCGCCCGATGCCGATCGATCAGCTCGTCTGCTCATCCGATCAAGCGGATCAGCCTGCCTCCCGCGCAGGCTCCCGGACAGGCCATCTGACAGGCTCCGGGCGGGATTCCCGAACGGA
This sequence comes from Gammaproteobacteria bacterium, assembly GCA_009908845.1. Lineage (GTDB taxonomy): Bacteria > Pseudomonadota > Gammaproteobacteria > Chromatiales > Chromatiaceae > Lamprobacter. The sequence goes on along the minus strand of JAAAOQ010000221.1, from coordinate 85,770 downwards.
TTTCCAGACCGCCTCACTAGCCGACTCACTGACCAACTCCTAAGGCCGGCCCGCACGCAACCAAGACACCGCCGCTGGACTTAACAAGTCTTTACCAACCTCTTAACCGTCCTCGATTAGTCTACTAGCCATCGGATCGCCGACTGGCGTCAGACCAATCGATAGACAGGTTTCGAGGAGAGCGAAGGTGTCGAATAGCCCCAAGATAAAGGTCCTCTGTATCGATGACTCGGCCACGGTCCGCGAGCTGCTGGGCCGAATCATCCAGGCCCAGCCCGATATGGAGCTGGTCGCGGCCGCCGCGAACCCGATCGAGGCGAGAGAGTTGATCAAACGCCATAACCCCGATGTGCTGACGCTGGATATCCAGATGCCGCGCATGGACGGCCTAGAGTTTCTCGAGCGGCTGATGCGCCTGAGGCCGATGCCGGTCGTGATGATCTCATCCTATACGCAGCCGGATTCAGAGGAGACCCGCCGCGCGTTCGAGCTCGGCGCGCGCGACGTCATCGCCAAGCCTAAGCTCGGCCTGCGCGACGGCCTGCAGCGCAGCGGCGCCGAGATCGCCGAGCGCATCCGGGCCGCGGCACGCTCTCAGCCACTGCTGCCAAGGCCACGTCCGAAGGCCGAGCCGATCCGGCTCCCGGCGCCGGCCGTTGCCTGTCGCGACAACCTGATCGTGATCGGCGCCTCGACTGGCGGGACCGAGGCCATCCATACGATCCTGAGCCACCTACCCAGTTCGGCTCCGCCCGTGCTGATCGCCCAGCACATGCCGGCCGGATTCACGCGGTCGTTCGCGGCCCGGCTCAACGCCAGCTCGAGGCTCACAGTCAGGGAGGCACAGGATGGCGAGCCCTTGCTGCCCGGGCATGCCTACATCGCCCCAGGCGATCGGCACCTGATGCTGGGCTGTAGTGACCGCGGCTATCGGATTCAGCTCGACGCCGGCCCGGAGGTCAATCGCCATCGCCCATCGGTTGACGTCCTGTTCCGCTCGGCCGCCGAGCGCGCGGGCCGCAATGCAACGGGCGTGCTGTTGACCGGCATGGGGAAGGACGGCGCGGCCGGGATGCTGGCGCTTCGCGATGAAGGCGCGCCGACCATCGCTCAGGACGAGGCCAGCGCCATGATCTTCGGGATGCCGCGCGAGGCCATCGCATTGGGCGCCGCCACCGAGGTGCTCGGCCTGGATGCGATCCCAGCACGACTGAGCAGCAGGCCGGCCGCAACGCGCCCGCCGCAACCCGGCTGGCGGCGCCCGGCAGCGATGTTCCGGGAACGCCATCTCGACGAGCCGCGGCGCTGCGCCCAGTGCCCGTCCTGAGAGGCGCCACCCTGAGTCATCGATACGGAGGGGTCGATTGCCGGTTCGTTTGACGGCCCGACAAGACGCACCGGTCAGCCGAGACAGAGACGACCGGCCTGGCGGCGATGGCTTGCCCTTCGCGTCCGACAGCATCACCATTGGCTTCGCCCGCAGACTGGAGGCAGATTCGCCTTCGTTCTCAATGGAAGCCAACGACTGACTGCTGCCTGATCTGCCTAAGCCCTAGGACGCGCCCTGATGACTCGACCCGCTCGCACGCTGATGTCTCGCGTGCGCTGGAAACCGCAACCGATCCCCGAGATCCTCCGTTCCCTGTCCCTGCTGCTGCTGTTGGCGACCCTGGCCGCGGCCGGCAGCTACCTCGAGCTGCCGCTGTTCTTCGGCCTGCGCTTCTCGTTCGGCCTGGTTGCGGTCTTGCTGGCGCTGGTCTGGCTCGGGCTACCGGCGGCGCTTCTCGTCGCCGCGGTGCAGTGCAGCGTGACCTGGCTCCTCTATGGGCAGCCCATCAGCTTCCTGCTGGTCGGCAGCCTGACCCTCTTCGTCGGTTGCTGGCTGGCCTGGGCGCGGCGCCGCGGGCGGAGTCCGCCGAGCCTTGCGCTCAGCGTCAGCGCCTATTGGCTCCTGCTGAGCATCCCGCTGGCGCTCGCATACGCCCTCTCCTGGATCGCTATCGAGCCTGGACTCGCGGCGGCGGTCCTGATGCAGAAGGCCGTCAACGATCTGGTCGCCGCGCTCCTCGCCGAGCTCATCGTGCTCGCCGTCGGCAGCCTCCGTCGGCATCAGGCCAGCCTGTCCAATCGCCATGTCCTGTTCGTGCTGCTCACCGCGGCAACGCTCCTTCCGGCCTTCAGCCTCGTGGTCCTCGGCGTCCGCGACCTCCAGGGCCAGCTCGAGGAGAGCCTGCGCCAAGAACTGCGTCTCTATACCGCGCTCGCCGCTGAGACCCTGGCAGCGGGAGACCACCAAACAGAGGGTCAAACGACCGATCAGATGACGGGCCAAATTGGCGGACCGACAGCCGGCCAGCCACCGCCGCAAGCGAGCGGCCAAACCGAGCCCCTGCAGCAACGGCTGGAGACATTGCTCGCCGACAATCTGCCGGCCGAGGCAGACCCGCGGGTCCGGCTTCTGGCGAAGGCAGGCACCGAGACCGAGGCCCCACCCGACTCGGTCATCGCCCGACGAAACGGGCTGATGCTGATCAATGAACGCACCCCGCGGCCATCGAGCTGCTCCGACTGGAGCCAGATGCGCTACCGGCTGAGCGTACCCATGCCGGCAGCGGCGGTCCAAGGCGCGATCCAGATCGAGATCAGCGCTCGGCTCATCATGGCGCAGCTCTGCGCCTCCCTTCGGCTCTGGCTCTTCGCGCTGCTGGGCTGGACGGCCCTGGCCATCCTCACCGCACACTGGCTGAGCCGTCGGCTCGCGGCGCCGCTGCAGTCGTTGATCCAACTGGCCGACCTGCTACCGCCCCTGGTCGATTCCGGCCAGCCCATGCCGCCGCCCCCCAGGAGCCCACTCAAGGAGGAGGTCGATGCGGCCAGGGCAATGATCGCGCTGGGGAACCGCCTGCGAGCCACCTTCGGGGCGCTGGCAAGAGAGCGCGATCTACAGCAGGAACAGCGCGCTCTCGCCGCGCTTCAGGCCGAGACCCTGGGTGAGCTGATCACCACCGATGCCGACGGCCGCGAGGTTGCCGAGCACCTCTGCCAACGTATCGCTGAGCTCATGCCGACCCATCAATGCAGCCTGGTGCTGGCCAACGCGAGCGGCCTCCTCGAGGTCCTGGCCGCGCCGGGCCTCGATGCGCAAGGCATCGCGCAGCGCAACGAACGGCTCGCCGAGCGCCCCAGGTATTGCTCACAAGGGCGCGTCGACTGTGCCTTTCACCAGGCCTTCGAATCGGTCGCATTCAGCGCCAATGCCTGGCAGGCGCATAGCCCAGACGAACAGCGTCCAAGGTTCGACCCGGTGCCGGATACCCCGAGCACCTGCTGGTGCCAGCCGGTGCGCGGCCAGGATGGCCAGGCCGTCGGCGTGCTCTCGCTCACCGGAGCGCAACCGGCCGTGCCGAGCCGTTTCGCGCGGGCGTTGCTGGAGCACGGCGCCTCGCTGGCGGCAATCTCGCTGACCCATCTGCAACTGCGGCGCGACCATCAGATCCTGTTGGAGGCCCTCTCACAGGCCGATACCGGGATCGTCGTCGCCGAGCACGTCCAAGGTGGCGATCACCCGGTGCGCTTCGTCAGCAAGGGCTTCGAGAGCCTGACCGGCTATCGCGCCGAAGAGGCCATGGGTCAGGACTGCCGGTTCCTTCAGGGCACTGATCGGGACCAGCCGGAGCGGGCGATGATCCGCGAGGCACTGGATGAGGGCCGGCCCTGCCAGGTCACACTGCGCAACTACCGCAAGGACGGCACCCTGTTCTGGAACTCCCTCAGCCTCACGCCGGTGACCGATTCCAAGGGGGCGATCACCCATTTCATCGGCGTCCAGCGCGACGATACCGAGCGCCAGCGCACGCTGGCCCGGCTCAGCGCCAGCGAGGCGCAGCTGCGCGAGATCACCGAGACCATCGAGGAGGTCTTCTGGGTCCAGGAGATCGGTAGTGACCGACTGAGCTATATCAGCCCCGCCTTCGAAAGCATCTGGGAACGTCCGGTCGAGACCATCCTCGCCGACAGCGAGGTCTGGCGTCGGAGCCTTCATCCCGAGGACCGGGAACGGATGCTCCAAGCCCAGGCCGAGGTCCCCGCCGACGGCAGCCTCAAGTCGCTCGAATACCGCATCCTGACCCCGGACGGGCAACTCAAATGGATCAGCGACCGCCGCTTCCTGGCCCGCGACGCACAGGGCCGCCCGCGCCGGGTGGTCGGTGTCGCCGCCGAGATCACCGAGCGCAAGCAATCCGAGATCACGCTCCGCGAGCAGCGTCAGCGCCTCGAGCAGATCATCGCGGGCACCCGTGTCGGCACCTGGGACTGGCGCATCACAACCGACAGCGTTCACTGCAACGAGCGCTGGGCCGCGATGCTCGGCTACCGGCTGGAAGAGGTCGAGCCGATCAGAAGGGCGAGCTGGCGCGCACTGGTCCATCCGGATGACCTAGAGGCCGCCGAACACCGGCTCGAGGCCCACTTCAACGATGAGCGGAGGCTCTTCGAGTGTGAGTTTCGGATGCGTCACAAGGAGGGGCATTGGGTCTGGATCCAGTCCACCGGCCGGTTGGTCGAGCGCAGCCCTGACGGGCGGCCGCAGCGGGCCATCGGCATCCACCTGGAGGTCTCCGAGCGCAAGCAGGCCGAGCTGGACCTGATCCATCGCGAGCAGCTCGAGCGCGAGATGGTCGCGCTGACCACGCGCTTCGTCGACACCTCGGACCAGCCCTTCGACAGCCTGGTACAAGAGGCATTGGCAAAGGTCGGGGAGCTCACCAACTCTGACCGTGCCTACCTGTTCCAGATCGACCACAACGACAACAGCGTCAGCAACCGTTACGAGTGGACCGCGCCGGGCATCGAGCCGATGATCGCGACCCTGCAGCAGATCCCGGCGACCGACCTCGAGGCGCTGTTGAGCGCCCTCGAGGCGAGCGATCTGGTGATGGTCCGGCAGGTCAGCGAACTGTCCGAGCACTGGGCTGTGCTCCGGCAGGACCTGGAGCGCCAGCAGGTCCAGTCCCTGATCGCGGTGCCGCTGATCGAGAAGGATTGTCTGCTCGGCTTCATCGGCTTGGATGCGGTGTGCGAGGAGCGCGACTGGGCCGGCCCAGATGTCCATATCCTGCGTGTTCTCGCCGGCGCACTGGTCGGCGCCCTGGAGCGTGAGCGCGTGCTCACGGAGCTGCGCGCCAGCACCGAGCGCTACGACGTGTTGGCTCAGCAGAGCCGGATGATGACCTGGGAGGTCGACCTCCAAGGCACCTACACCTATGTCAACCCGGTTGCCGAGACCCTGCTCGGCTATGCGGCCGAGGAACTGATCGGGCGCAAGGCCTTCTATGAGTTCATCCCGGAGCCCGAGCGCACCGAGACCAAGGCGCGCGCGTTCGCGCTGATGGCCCATCATCAACCCTGTCGGGACTTCGTCTGCCCCTACCTCAACGCCAGCGGCAGACGGGTGTGGACTAGCACCGATGCCCTGCCGATCTTCGCCGACGACGGGGCACTGATCGGCTACCGCGGCAACACCCTGGACATCACCGATGTCCAGCGCGCCGAGTCCGAGCGCCGTGCCGCAGAGCAGGCGCTGCAGCGCTACGTCGAGCAGCTCGAGCAATTGGTCAACCTGAGCAACCGCGGTCTCGACAGCGCCAAGGAGACCGCCGCGCTGCTCGATATCGCCACCGATGCGCTCGGGATGTCGGTTGCCGAGGCCGGCTGGTACAGATCGAACCGTCCCTATCAGCGCCTGACCTGCGTTCCCAGCGCGGAGGACGGACCGGCCGAATCGGTCGCACGCGGATCGATCGAGACCCTCTTCGCCGCCACTGCGGCCTTTGACCGGCCGCAGCTGATCTCCGGCGCCTCACTGCCCGAGCCGCTGCGCAGCGAGGGCTACGCAAGCGTCGTCGCGCTCGCATCGCGCTGTACAGGCGATGCCGCCCAGCCCTGTTGGCTGCTGACCCAGCTCTACAGCAAGCAGGCGCGTTCCGGGCTCAGCGGCGCCGAGCGCGAGCTGCTGCGTTTCATCGGCCAACGGATCGCCGCAATCGAGCACGAGGCGCAGCTCGCGCGTGAGCTGGTCAGCGCCAAGGAGCGCGAGACCATCGGCCATCTCGCCAGCGGCGTCGCCCATGACTTCAACAACGTGCTCGCGGTTCTCGACGCCAACCTGTATTTCCTGCGCAGCTTCATCAGCCCTGATGCGCTCGGCGAGGACAATAGTCAGGTGATCGACGAGATGAACAGCGCCCTGGGCCAGGCCAAGGTCATCACATCGGGCATGCTCGCGCTGAGCCGGGCCGGCGGCGTACCCATGCGGACGACGAAGCTCGAGCTGCCGCTGGCAGAGCTGGCCGACATCCTGCGCATGATGCTGCCTGAAACCGTGAACTGGCATCTGGAGCTCGAGCCCGGGCTCAGCGCGTGCACCAATGCCGGCTTCCTGCAGGCGGCGCTGCTCAATCTGGCACTCAACGGCCGCGATGCGATGCCCAAGGGCGGCACCCTCCGGGTCTCCGGCCGGCGTGAGCGCTGGTCGGGCGATCCGCCGCTGATGGTGGGCGATCTCCGGGCAGGCGACTATGCCGTGCTGAGGATGCGGGACAGCGGCATCGGCATGAGCGAAACGACCCTCGCGCGCATCTTCGAGCCCCTGTTCTCGACCAAGACCAAGCAACGCGGGCACGGACTCGGGATGTTCATGGTGCGCGAGTTCGTGGTGCGCTCCGGCGCCGGACTGGCGGTGCGGTCGACGCCCGGCGCCGGCACCGAGTTCCAGTTCCTGCTCCCGTTGGCCGATCCCGGTTTGGAAGAACACGCCTAGGCGCGATCCTCAGGCGAGTCGCCCGCCGCGGCATTCCTCGGCGAGCGCGTGGATCTGGGCAATGGTCTCTTCGGACAGTGGAGCGAAGCCTTCTGCGAGCCAATGGAGGGCTTGCTCGCGCTCACCCTGGATGACGTGACGCAAGACGTCGCCGGCGCAGCGGTGGAATTGCGCGTGCTTGTCGCGCAGCGTTCGGTAGGCGCCTGCTGCCTCGAAGCGCTGCCCTTCACCATAGATCCATTGCCCGAGGGTGCAGCAGTCGTCGCAGGAGACCGCCTCCGGGTCCTGCGGCTCGGCCCGTCCCTCGACCACGCGTCTTAGGCGCTTGGACCATTGTTTGTGAACATAGACGAACTCGTCGAAGTCGACGTCCTCGCAACGATCACCCAGCTCGAGCTCATTCCGCTCTTGCGTATCCATCAGGTTGAACAGGGCGATGGTCTCATGGAGCCGCTGCACCTGTTCCTCTAGGCTTGCCGCGGCCGCGGCCGCCTGTTCCACGAGCGCGGCATTGCGCTGGGCGACATCATCCATCTGCTGGATCGCTTGCGTCATCTGATCCACGCCTGTGCCCTGCTCGCGGGCCGCGTCGGCGATCTCGGTCACCAATCCAACGACCTGCTGGAAGCCGCTGACCATGCCCTCGATCGTGGTGCCGGCCTCGCGCACCAGGTCGGCGCCGGCATCGATCTGAGCGACGGATTCGCTGATCAGGGCCTTGATCTCCTTGGCTGCATCGGCGCTGCGCTGCGCCAGCTTCCTGACCTCGGTCGCCACGACCGCGAAGCCGCGCCCCTGCTCGCCCGCCTGGGCCGCCTCGACAGCCGCATTGAGCGCCAGGATGTTGGTCTGGAACGCGATGCTGTCGATCATCCCGATGATGTCGGCAATCCGGTGGCTGGATGCCTGGATGCTGCTCATGGTCTCAACCGCGCGTGCGACCTGTGCCCCGCCGGCGACCGCCTTGTCGTTGGCCTCGCTCACCAGCCGCTGCGCACTGGCGGCGTTCTCGGCCGTGTGCTGGATCGAGGCGTTGAACTCCTCCATCGAGCTTGAGGTCTCCTCCAGACTGCTCGCCTGCTGCTCGGTGCGCTCCGAGAGATCGGCATTGCCCGCGGCGATCTCATGCGAGGCCGAATTGATCGCATCGGTCGCATCGAGGATCTGCGCGACCAGGCGCTCCAATTGGGCCACGGTGCCGTTGGTGTCATGCTTCAGCTCCGCGAACTGGCCCTTGTAGCGCGCCTCGATGGTCTGGGTCAGGTCGGCTCCGGCCATCGCCTTGAGTACCCGGGCAAGGTCGCTGAGCGCGCTGGAGACGATCTCACACAGATGATTCATCCCCTCGAACAGATCGAGGAAGACCCCCTCCTTGCCCTCGAGGTCGATGCGCCGGCTGAAGTCGCCGTGCGAGACGGCATCCAGGAGTTCGTCCAGCTCGGCCTCGGCGATCACCTCGGCGGTGCGATCGACCCACTCGATCACCGTGCCCAAACGCGCTCCGTCGGTGTCCCATACCGGGTTCGCGGTCAGCCGGAAGCTGCGCGGCCCGAGCCGCATCTGATGCACATAGGTCCCCATCAGCTCGTCCAGCATCGACTGCTGCCGGTCCGGGTCTTCATGAAGCTCGCCAAAGTGGCGTCCGATCAGCTTCTCGGCACTGAATTCCGGGCGCACCTGACGAATATCGGCCTCGGCCTCGCGCAGCATCCGGCTGAAGGCATCGTTCGCATAGACCAGCAGGCCGTTACGGTCGGCGATCATCAGGCTGGTCGAGGTCTGGTTGAGCGCGCCGGTGATGCGCTGAACCTCCTGTGCAAGCTGTTGATCCGCTGAAGCCCGTTCTGCCAGCGTCTGCTGCATCCGATCGACCGCCTCCAGCAGGGAGCCGATCTCGTCCCGCCGCCCGTGCTCGAGCTCGCTGTCGAAATCACCCTGACCGATGCGCTCCAGGCTCGCGACGACGTGGCGCAACGGCCTGGTCACCATCCGGCTCGTCAACAGTGCGAAACCGAGGCCGCAGACAACGAGCAGACCGGCCGCACCGGCGAGCAGCAGGTAGCGCGTCTGCAGCTCCAGCCCTTCGATCTGACTGAGCCCCCAGGCGAAGGCCAATAAGAGGACGGCAATGAAGAGGAAGACCAGCCCGGTCAGCTTCATTGCCAATGATCCCATCCAGCGCTGCAGTGGCTTTGGCATAACAGATCTTGCTCGATTCTTGTCGGAGTTCACAGGGTCGAGCCGTGGACCGGAACAGGCCAGCCGGCGTGCTGCCGCTCTGCCAGGCTGCAGACGCCCGCCGAGGACGGACCGCTCCGTCCGATAACGCCTCGATTTGGGGCTGGGGATGCTACGACAGATCGACCGCTCAGGCTACGCAGCAGCCCGGACAAGTGGCGACCAGGACAAGTAGCGACCAGGACAGCGGCAAGGCCATGCATTGCCAAGAGACCCTATCAAAACGGCCGCCTGACTCCCCCGAGCGGCTGATCGATCTGACCGACGGTGCAGGCCGCTCAACCACCGTTTCGAGGCTGAAACCTGCGCCATCGTCCTGCACTCCGCCACGTCGCAGTTGCGACAGTGCCGCCAAATCCCGTGTCGGATCTGCTCCAGCCGATGCCCGAGTATCGCTCAAGGTCTCGAAAGCGTAGCGTTTTTTATTTTCGGCCCAGGGCTTGCATGACAGGTCCATCCAGACCAGTCGTATTGGAGTCCCGACCGATGGTGATCCCCGACGCTGCGACGACCCCCCGGGTCTGCATCAACGACACCACCCTGCGCGATGGCGAGCAGTCGGCCGGCGTCGCCTTCTCGCTCGATGAGAAGCTCGCGATCGCGCGCGGGCTCGATGCCCTCGGCGTGCCTGAGCTCGAGGTCGGCATCCCGGCGATGGGCGCGGACGAGCGCGAGTCGATCCGCGCCGTCGCCGCGCTCGGGCTCGATGCGCGGCTGATGGTCTGGGCCCGGATGTGCAGCGCTGACATCGATGCCTGCGACGGGCTCGGCGTCGATCTGGTCGACCTCTCGATCCCGGTCTCGGACCAACAGATCGCGCGCAAGCTCGGCCGTGACCGCGCCTGGGTGCTCGATTGTATCGCGCACGAGGTCCGGATCGCCGGCGACCAGGGGCTCGAGGTCGGCGTCGGCTGCGAGGATGCCTCGCGCGCCGAGCCGGACTGGCTCAAGCAGGTTGCCGAGACCGCGCAGGCCGCCGGCGCCCGGCGGCTGCGCTTCGCCGATACCGTCGGCCTGCTCGACCCGTTCGCGACCTTCGAGCGCATCCGCGACCTGGCCAGCGTCTGCGACTGCGAGATCGAGATGCACGCGCACGACGACCTCGGGCTCGCGACCGCGAACACCTTAGCGGCGGTGCGCGCCGGCGCGACCCATGTCAACACCACCGTCCACGGCCTCGGCGAGCGCGCCGGCAACGCCGCGCTCGAGGAGGTCGTGATGGGGCTCAAGCATGTCCACCGGATTGCGACCGGCATCGACCTGACCCGCTTCGAGTCCTTGTCGAAACTGGTCGCTCAGGCCTCTGGCCGTCCGGTCGGCTGGCACAAGAGCCTCGTCGGCGACGGCGCCTTCACCCATGAGGCCGGCATCCATGTCGATGGCCTGCTCAAGGACCCGATGAACTATCAGGGCATCGACCCCGCCGAGGTCGGCCGCAGTCATCGGATGGTGCTCGGCAAGCATTCGGGCAGCCAGGCGGTCCGGATGGCCTACGCGCAGATGCTGCACCTGGAGATCGACGCGAGCCAGGCCGCGCAGGTCCTGCCGCAGCTGCGCCGGTTCGTGACCGAGACCAAGCGTCCCCCGGCGCCTGACGATCTGCGGCGCTTTCTCGATCACTGCGCTTGCCGGCGCGTGCTGGCCGGCATTCAAGCGGACGACGCGAGGAGACGCCCATGATCAGAATACGCACCGAGAGGCGCCCCGACTCATAATGGATCTGCTCGAACTCGACGGCGAAGGGCTCTACTTCGAGCAGCCGCTCCCGGCCGACGTCCAGGCGTTGATCGCCGAGAGCAGTGAGCACTACCGCACGCGCGCGATCGATGCGAGCGACGCGGACGAGATCGAGCCGGCCCAGGTCGATGCCGCCGAGTGGGCCCTGCTGCGCGCCTACCTGCGCGCGCCCGAGCACCTGTCGGTGATCGTCGCGCTGTATCGGTTCTTCTATTACCGCCATCGCTATGACGAGGCCCTGTTGATGGCCGAGCGCGCGATCATGCTGAGCTGCCGCCAGCTCGATCTCGACGACGACTGGCGCCTGCTCGGCCAGGCCGATCTCGAGGCGGCCGCGCAGCGCTCGATGACGACGACGCGCTTCCTGCTGCTGGCGCTCAAGGGCGCCGGCTGGCTGTTGCTCAGGCAGAACCAGCCCGAGGCCGCCCGCGAGCGCCTGGCCCCGGTGGTCGCCTTCGACAGCGAAGATCGGCTCGGCGCCCGCGACCTGCTGGGCTGGGCCGAGAAGGCGACCACGCGCGCCCAGGTCGATGCGGCCGGCGACAATGTGCATCTGCTTGGTGATTGAGCCACCAATGGGTGCCAGACCGCAATGCAGCCGATCGATCCAATCAGCAAGCGCGGGGAAGCGACCCGCATCGGCACCCCGCAGATCAGCCTTCTAATCAGCATGACCATTCGCCTACTCCAGGCCTGAACCCAACACCTGAAGCGCATCCAAACCTGACCAGCGACCCGCTCCAAGGAGACCAATATGGCCCAGCTCGACCAAGACCCACGGCACCCGCCCGCGTCGCTCGACGACTTCGAGTGCGATCTCGATGAGCTCGAGAGCGCCGAGGACTTCCTCAACTACTTCGGCATCGCCTTCGAGCCGGCCGTGGTCCAGGTGAACCGACTGCATATCCTGCAGCGCTTCCATGACTACCTCGATGAGATCGAAGAGATGCCGGACAGTGCACCGACACGCTATCGCCTGTATGCGGACCTGCTGCACGGCGCCTACCAGGACTTCGTGACCTCGGACGCCCGCACCGAAAAGGTCTTCCGCGTCTTCCAGACCGCGCAGCCACGCCAGGTCAGCGTCGGGCTCGACCAGCTCCTCGCCAGCCGCGCCAACCCATCGAACGGACCGAGCCAAGATGCGCCCACGATTTGACTACGGCGACGAGGTGCGCGTGCTGCGCAACGTGCGCAACGACGGCACCTATCCCGGGGAACCGACCGGGGCGCTGCTGATCCGCCGCGGCAGTACCGGCTTCGTGCGCGATGTCGGCACCTTCTTGCAGGACCAGATCATCTACACGGTCCACTTCCTCGAGGATGACCGGCTGGTCGGCTGCCGCGACGAAGAGCTGCAGCCGGCCGCCGACCCCTGGACGCCGAGCCGTTTCGAGACCCGCGACAAGGTCGCGGCACGGCTGGCGCTCGGTCGCGGCGGACGTGTGCTGGTCGAGCAGGGCCGGGTCGGGGATGTGGTCCGGGTCCTGCGCGGCCCAGCCGATACCGAGACCTTCGGCGAGGTCGCCTATCAGGTGCAGTTCCCCGGCTGCAGCCTGCTCCAGGTGCCTGAATCGGCGCTCGACCCGGCGCCGGGGCCGCCGCAAGCACGCGATCCCGCAACCGCCGCGAACGCGATCCCCCCTGCTGCAAACCATCCCCCTGGCATCAATTCCCCTGGCATCAAATCCCAGGACACGGAGCAGAACCCATGAGTCCATCGCACGCGCTCGCCGGCGCGCCCGCCGCGGAGCGGCCGGCAGCGGGCGAGCCCGACGGTTACCGCTACCACCTGCTGCGCGCCGCCACCGAGCGCTTCCAGCGCAACATCCCGGCCCTGAGTGACGACGAGCGGCGTCAGGCCGAGACCCAGGCGCAGCGCAGCTTCGCGCTCGAGGAGCGTGTCCTGCGCAGCCCGGAGGCGGCCGAGGTCCTGATCCCCGAGGTCCAGGTCCAGCGTGCCTTCGACGCGGTCGCGCAGCGCTATGAGCGCACCGACGAGCTCGAGGCGGACCTCGCCCGCAACGGCCTCGACCCCGAGCAGCTGCGCCGGGCATTGCGCCGCGAGCTGATCTTCGATGCGGTGATGCAGCGGGTTGGCGCCCAGCATGCCCCGATCACCGAGGCCGACGAACGCCTCTTCTACGAATTGCACCAGGATCGTTTCGCCAAGCCGGAGACGCGCCACGCCCGGCACATCCTGATCACCACCAACGACGACTACGCCGAGAATACCCGTGCGGCCGCCCGCGCCCGGCTCGAGGCGATCGCCGCCCGACTGGGCACGGCCGGCGCCGATGATGGCGAGAACGCCAAACCGGTGGTGGAGCGATTCGCCGAGCAGGCCAAGCGCGGGTCCGAATGTCCCACCGCGCTCGAGGGTGGACGGCTCGGCCCGATCCGTCGCGGCCAACTCTACCCCGAGCTCGACGCCGCCCTGTTTACGCTGTCACCTGGGGCCGTCAGCGAGATCGTCGAGACCGAGCTCGGCTTCCATCTGATCCTGTGCGAGAGCATCGAGCCGGCCCAGACGTTGGCGTTCCCGGACGTCCGCGGAAAGATCAAGCAGGCACTCGAGAAGCGTCGCCGCAAGGAACAGCAGCGGGAATGGCTGGCGGGCCTGAAGCCCTGAGACGGAGCGCGGGCGCGTGACGCCTAATGCCTAACCCAACCGCCTAGCCGGAACCAACGATGGCCGAGCAACTATCGTGTTGAGTAAGCATGTCAGCGCTGGAGCCAGGCCATGCATCCCTTTGTCGAGCGGCACCAAAGTGAGATCGGATGTGGGTAGTGCCCCAGTCTATAGGACTTCAGAGGGTTTCAGCATTCTTGATTCACTGGCTTTCCCCAGCAATTCCAATCCTCGCGCTTCTCTCCCGGCGCCACGCTGAGCGCGCAACTGGAATCGGGTCTCCGCGTCCGCTTCTGCCAGCAAGACGCTGGACATCTCCTCGAAGAGCCGGGCGACGCTGGTGCCACGGGTACGGGCGACAACTTCCAGTCGTCGGAGTTTTTCGTCTGGGAGATCCAGGGTGAGTGCGGTCATTTTCGTACCTCCCGCAGTAGATCTTCGGGTTTCATCAGTTTGAGCGCTGGAAATCGCAGGTCCATCCGCTCGAGATCCCGCAGGTTTCGTGTCACGATCGCCTGTGCCCCGCCGGCCACGGCCAGCTCGACCAGGTGATTGTCACCTTCGTCCGGGACGTTAGGACGCCATCCGTAGTAGATCCTGGTCCAGCGGCAACGCGCCAGGAAGATGTCGAGCAACTCATCGCGCTCGGCGGAATCCAGCCTGCTCCGCTCGAACAAGGCGTCTCGACCCAGGACATCCTCGTACTCGGCAAACAGTGCGGTTCCCATGAGCGGCATGATCTCGCCACGAAGACATAGGGCGATCACCTCGTTGGAGGCCCCGGCACCGAGACAGGCACCGACGAAGACGTTGGTGTCGATCACGGCGATCAGAGGCGACTCCGTCACGCCAGCGCCTCCAGGTAAGGCCGCATGACGTTCGCGACTCGATCCAGTCGCGCGTGGTGCCACAGCTCGTCGGTGCTGACCCGACGATTCTGCGTACCTGGCCCAAAAACCTCCTTCAGGGCCTCCAGCGCCACATCGAGACCAACCTTGTTGCGGTACTTGAAGCAATCCGCGATGGTCTTGGCGACTTTGGTGATGCGCACCGGGACGCCGTCGATCCTGTGCTCGTCGACGCCCGCGCGCATCGCGGCGTTGGCGAAACGCGCGACCCGGATCGGCGGATACTCCAGGCGGGGGCTCTGGCCTTGTTCGGGATCGCGATCCACACCTCATGCGGCACCTGGGTCGTCAGCTCATGGAACCGCAGCGCCGGGAGCAGGCACACCACGACACGCGGATGTCTACGAGAAACCTCCGCGAGGGCAGTGTGCTCGGACACTTCGCGGCCCGGCAGCGCATAGAGTCCTCGACCAATCCGCGCGAGCCGCCCCTGGCGGACCAGCCTGGTCAGCGAGACCGGGGCAGTCCATGGGACTCCATGGTCTACGGGACGGAGCAGGCCTTCGGCTCGCGCCAGGTCAAGGATGGCGTCTTGCGTGCTCGACATCGCATGAGGATGTTCCCGATACGGTTTGGCTGTCAATAAGTACCGACATAAAGGAACGACACGCGTACTGCATCGAGGATCGATCTGAGCAAAACTCATGGCGGAGTCGGACGGAGAACGCAGGGCCGCGAACTACAGGAGCCAGTCCGTGACCTCCAGGTCGCGGCTGGCCGCCTCCAGCGCCCCGTAATACTGCTTGCGGTGTTTGAGCAGGGTGCCCGCGACGGCGGTCAGCACCGGGTCGGCGCCTTCTGAGCGAACAATCAGTCCATCAAGTGGCGCCACCGTCGCGCCGTTCGTCCGATGGAACTCACCGAGCCACCTCACTGATCGCGGCGCTCGACGGTCTCCGGATCGACGGTGATCGGCCGATAGATCTCGACCCGATCGCCATCAGCGATCGCCGCATCGAGCTTGGTGAGCTTGCCGAAGATGCCGACGTGCTGGGCCTCGAGGTCGATGTCCGGATACTGACGCAGGATGCCGGAATGCTCGATCGCCTCGCGCACGGTACTGCCGTCGGGGACATCGAGGGTCAGCCAGGTGCGCTTGAACTTGTCCGCATAGGCGACGCCGATATGCATGGGTCGTTCTCCGGTGGGAAATGGACTCAGGTCGAGGGCGCAGCCGCCGCACCCGCGCGGCGCTTGGGCAGCGGCAGGCGCTTCAGCAACCGCTGGCCGGCGAGCAGGAACCCGAGCGCCAGGAAGCCGCCCGGGGGCAGGATCATCAGCAGGAAGCCGCGGTAGTCGGGGATCAGGGTCGTCTCCAGAAACGCCATCGCATCGCCCAGCAGCAGCGAGGCATTGGCGAACAGGGTGCCGGAGCCGAGCGCCTCGCGCACCGCGCCCAATGCCACCAGCACCAGCGTGAAGCCGACCCCCATCATCAGCCCGTCGAAGGCCGCCGGGGCGATCCGGTTGCGCGAGGCGAAGGCCTCGGCGCGGCCGAGGATCGCGCAGTTGGTCACGATCAGCGGGATGAAGAGCCCGAGGATCTTATGCAGGTCATGCAGCCAGGCGTTCATCGCCAGATCGACCAAGGTCACCAGGGTCGCGATGATGAGCACGAAGACCGGGATGCGCACCTGCGGCGTGATGAGGCCGCGCGCGGCCGAGACCAGAACCCCGGAGAGCACCATCACCACCAAGGACGCCAGGCCGAGGCCCAGGCCGTTGGTCGCGGTGCCGGTGACCGCCAGCAATGGGCAGAGCGCGAGCGATTGCGCCAGGACGACGTTGTTGTCCCAGAGTCCGTCGCGGGCGATGCGCGCCCAATCGGTTCGGGCCCGATCGGTGCGCTCGGCGCCGTCTTGATCAGCGGGCGTCGATCCGGTGTCGGCGGTCATCGCACTGTCCCCCTTGCGTCTGTCCCCTGTTGGTCTGTCTGCGTCTGGAGCACCGCCGAGGCGGTCAAGGCATCACGGTGGGCGGCAAAGGTCTCGAGGCCGCCCTTGATCGCATCGACCACCGCTCGCGGCGTGATGGTCGCGCCGCTGAACTGATCGAAGACGCCGCCGTCCTTCTTCACCGCCCAGCGCGCGGGCGCCGGATCGGCCAGGCTGCGGCCGTCGAAGTCCAAGATCCAGTCATCGCGCGCGACCTCGATCTTGTCGCCGAGCCCTGGCGTCTCCGCGTGCGCGAGCACCCGCGCGCCGAGCACCCGGCCGTCGGCATCGATCCCGAGCAGCACCCGGATCGGCCCGGCATAGCCCTGCCCGACCACCTCGAACGCCACGCCGGCGACATCGAGGCCGGCGAGCGCCCGATAGACGGTGAGCGGCCCGTCGGCGACCGGCAATCTCATGGGGTTGGCCAGCAGGTCGTTGTCGTGGAGCGCGGCCGGGATCACCTCGGTCAGCGAGGCGCGCAGGTCCTCGGCCTCGCGCTCGGCGATCGGGCCGCGGGTGACCAGATCGCCGGTCACCAGCAACGCCGCCGCCGCCAGGGTGAAGGCGCCGAGCAGGGTGGCCTGATAGCCGATCCCGTCGCGATCGCGCATGAACAGCGGCAGATTCATCGGCTGCTACCTCCGGCTTGCTTGCCGGCCGCATCCCCGGGTAGCGCATCCTCGGGCACTGGCAGCGGTTGACCGCGGCGGTCGC
This sequence comes from Gammaproteobacteria bacterium, assembly GCA_009908845.1. Lineage (GTDB taxonomy): Bacteria > Pseudomonadota > Gammaproteobacteria > Chromatiales > Chromatiaceae > Lamprobacter. The sequence goes on along the minus strand of JAAAOQ010000221.1, from coordinate 68,784 downwards.
GGCCGAAGATGCGCGGCTTCAGATAATGGTCGATCATCGGTGTCGCGGCGTTCATCAGCAGCACCGCGAACGCGGCGCCCTCGGGATAGGCGCCGAAGGTCCGGATCAGGTAGATCAGCAGCCCGATCCCGGCACCGAAGACCACCTGCCCGGCGCGCGAGACCGGCGAGGTCACCGGATCGGTCGCAATGAAGAAGGCCGTCAGCAGCGTCGCACCGGCCATCAGATGGACCTGCGGGGCGATGAAACGGGTCGCATCCAGTAGATGCAGCAGGCTCGCCGGGACCAGCACGCCGAGGAGCACCGCGGTCGGGATCACCCAACCGATCACGCCCTTGCGGATCAGGAACAGGCCGCCGAGCAGGAGCAGCAGCGCCGAGGTCTCCCCCAGGCTGCCGGGGATGGTGCCGATCATCGCCTCGACGTTGGTGAACGCTCCGGTCCCGATCGCGGTCAGATCGCCGCCGCGTTGGACCTCCATGCTCAGCTCGCCGAGGATCGAGGCGCCGGTCATCGCATCCCAGTGCGGCGCGAGCCCGGCGAGACTGATCCCGACCGCCTCGAAGAGCCCCGGCGTCTGCGCCGAGAACAGCGGCTGCGGCGCCACCCATTGGGTCATCTCGAGCGGGAAGGAGACCAGCAACGCGACGCGCGCGACCATCGCCGGATTGAACAGGTTCTGCCCGAGCCCGCCGAACACCTGCTTGCCGATGATGATGGCGATGAAGGCGCCGAGCACGCCGATCCACCAGGGCGCCCAGGGCGGCAGGGTCAAGGCCAGCAGCCAGCCGGTGAGCAGGGCCGAGCCATCCAAGAGCCCGGATCGCACCGGCTTGCCGGCCAGCACCAACGCGATGGCCTCGAACAGCAGGGCCGCGATCAGCGTTCCCAGGAAGAGCAGGAGCGCGGGCCAGCCGAATTGCCAGAGCCCCAGCAGGGTCGCCGGCAGCAGGGCGAGCATGACCAGCCGCATGCTGCGCGCGATGCTAACCGGCGCATGGGCATGGGGGCTGGCGAAGAGCGCGGTGTGCGGCATCAGTCCACCTCCGCAACCGGCGCGGCGCGCGCTGGCTCGGCCTGACTCGCAGCCTGTTCCTCGGCCCGCTGCTTGGCGGCCGCCTCGCGCTTGCGCCGCGCCATCGCCTCGCGCTTCGCCCGCTTCTGCGCCTCCAGCCGTGCGCTGCGCTGTTCGGCCAGGCGCTTGGTCGCGCTCTGCTTCTGCTTGGCGCGCCCGCGCGCGGCGAGCTCGCCCTTGGCGTGGGCGAAGAACTGCACCAGCGGCAGATGCGCCGGGCAGACATAGGCGCAGGAGCCGCAGCCGATGCAGTCCATCAGCCCGGCCGAGGCCGCCGCGTCGAGGTTGCCGACCCGCACCTGCGCGGCCATCGTCAGCGGCACCAGCCCACAGGGGCAGGCGTCGACGCAGCTACCGCAGCGGATGCAGGCCGCGGGCGTCTGGCTGCCGACCTCGGCAGCCGTCAGCGCCAGGATGCCGTTGGTGCCCTTCATCACCGGCACCCGCAGCTCCTGCAGTGGCTGGCCCATCATCGGCCCGCCGGCGACGAGCCGCTGCGGCTCCTCGCGGAAGCGGCCGCAATACTCGACCAGGTCCTCGACCTTGGTCCCGATCGGCACCCGCAGGTTGCGCGGCGAGCGCACGGCGCCGCCGGTGACCGTGACCACGCGCGAGACCAGCGGCCGACCGAAGCGCAGCGCCTCGTGCACCGCGAAGGCCGTGCCGGGATTGTGGACGACGACCCCGATATCGGCCGTCAGCCCGCGCGCCGGGGTCTCGCGGCCGGTCAGCGTCTGCACCAGATGCTTCTCCGAGCCCATCGGGTAGCGCATCGGCAGGGTCGCGACCTCGAGCTGCATCAGGCTAGCTCGACCCGCCACTTTGGGATTCGGCTCGGCCCAATCCGACCCAGTCCGACCCGACCCGTGTTGATCCGGCTTGGGCTGCTCCGGCTCGATACCATCGAATCGGGCCTGATCCAGACGCGCGATGGCCTGGCGCATCGCGGCGATCGCTTCCGGCTTGTTGCCCTCGATGCCGATGATCACGCGCGTGACACCGAGCGCATGCGCCATGATCCGCATCCCGTCGAGGATCGCATCCGCCTCCTCGCGCATCAGCTGATCGTCACAGGTCAGGTAGGGCTCGCACTCGGAGCCGTTGATGACCAATGTCGTCAACCGGTAGCGCTTCGCCAGGCTCAGCTTGACCGCCGCCGGAAAGGTTGCCCCGCCCATGCCGACCACGCCGGCGTCGGCGACACGCTGGGCGACCTCGGCCGGCGCGAGCGCGAACGGGTCCGGCACGCCGGCGATCGATTCGTGCCAGCGGTCCTCGCCGTCGGGCTGCAGGGTGATGGTGCGCACCGACAGGCCGGAGGGATGGTTCGCCGGATACAGCCCGAGCCCAGCGATGCGCCCCGAGGTCGGCGCATGGATCGGCGCCGAAACCGCGCCCTGGCCGTGGGCGATGCGCTCGCCCTTGGCGACCTGCTGGCGCCGCTGCACCAGCGGGTTCGCGATCGCACCGATGTGCTGCTGCAGTGGGATATGCAGCAATCGCGGCATCGGCAGCGACTCGATCGCGCGTCCGGCGGTCAGGTCCTTGCGGTCATCCGGATGGACGCCGCCGCGGATTCGGAAGAGTTGCATCGGAGGCTCCTCAGCGCTCGGTCATGAAGCCGCTCAGGCGGCCAGCGGTTGCGGCCAGACCCAGTTCGATGGGGTCTGGGTGGGCGCGCGCATCTCGATGCACTCGGTCGGACAAACCTCGGCGCAGTCACCGCAGCCGATGCAGGCGTCCTCGAACACCGCGTGGATCTGATCCTTGGCGCCGACGATCGCATCGGTCGGGCAGCGCTTGAAGCACTTGGTGCAGCCGACGCAGAGGCGCTCGTGAACGAACGCGACCCGAACCTCCTGCTCCGTCATCCCGCTCAGGTCGACCGAGACGCCGAGCCGATCGGCGAGCGCCTGCGCCAGCGCCCGTCCGCCGGGCGGACAGATGGTCACCGCCGCCTCGCCGGACGCAATGACGGCGGCCGCCGGCGCGCAGCCGGGATAGCCGCATTGGCCGCACTGCGAGCCCGGCAGCATGGCCTCGACCTCGCCGACCAGCGGGGACTCCTCGACCTTCAGGAACCGCGCCGCCACGCCCAGCAGGGTGCCCAGGCCAAGCCCGAGGGCCGTCAAGCTCAAGATCGCAACAATCATCATCTTCTGTGCCTTCTCTCCGGTGAGCCCATTGCCATGCCCAAGCCGCAGCCAGCCCGTTGTCCGCGCATCATCAGAGACCCCATCAACATGGCCGCTTGATTTGATGCGTTTCGGGCTTCTAGCGCGTCTCCTGTCTTGGCGCCCCCTTCCGGGCAGCCCGCAGACCCGCGCTCGCCGATGGGCGGATCGGATGCTTCAGGCCAGCCCGGCAAACCCCATGAACGCCAACGACAACAGCCCGGCGACGACGAACGCGATCGGCGCCCCGGCGAAGGCCGCCGGGACCTGGGCCAGCGCCAAGCGCTCGCGCAGACCGGCGAAGAGCACCATCACCAGCGTGAAGCCGAGCGCCGAGCCGAAACCGTAGACGAGGCTCTCGGCGAAGCTGTGCTCGGCCTGGACATTGAGCAGCGCGACGCCGAGCACGGCGCAGTTGGTCGTGATCAGGGGCAGGAAGATACCGAGCACCTGATAGAGCGTCGGTGAGACCTTGCGCACCGTCATCTCGGTAAACTGGACCACCGCAGCGATGACCAGGATGAAGGTCAGGATGCGCAGGAAGCCGATATCCAGCGGCGCCAGGACCAGGTGCTCGAGCAGCCAGCTCGCCGCCGCGGCCAACGTCAGCACGAAGGTCGTCGCCAGGCCCATGCCGAGCGCGGTATCAAGCTTTCCGGAAACGCCCATGAACGGACAGAGCCCGAGGAACTTGACCAAGACCACGTTGTTCACCAACGCGGTAGCCAGTAGGAGCATCAGGTACTCAGTCATCGGTGATCAGGCGTTACCGGCTGCAAGCAGACTCGGGCAGGGACTCGGCTCTGCCGAACGAATGGACGCATAGAAGCAAAGCCGATGCCACCTTTGTGGACACCCGCTCGTCTGCTCCCCCGTCGTAACCGGTTGGAAGCCGATTGATAAGGCGCCGGTCGCCATCCAGCCGCCTGATCAGGGCGGTTGGGCACGTGGGCCTGCGCCAGTCAGGCAGCCAGCGCGCTGTCGGGGACGACACAGCTGTCGTGTTGCAGTGCAGCAGATATGTCGGAAACCCGACAATGCACCATCAGGCGCCCTCCGCAGAGCGTCGTACGAGACGCGCCGACCAAGCCCACAGCCAGATCCCTGGCCGGCATTATTTCTGGCGCGGATTATGCTTTTTAATTGGGCTCAGGAGGGTTCGGCTCAGGATGGCGCAGCTCAGGATGAGCTCGGTTCAGAATGATTCAGAATGATTCGGATTCGGATCGGCGACAATACAACGACAGGTGACGACAGAGGAGCGACATCATGGCTCGATCGGTTTCGGAGACACGTGCATCAACCTCACAGCCAAAGACAGCCTCGACAGGCAGGTCCACGGCAAGCCGGCGCGAGATTGCAGAGAACGACCAGCAACCGATCGTGCACACCGCGATCGCCGACTTCCTGAGCGCGCCGCCACCGGGCACGCCGCGCGCGGTCATTGATGCGCTGCAGCTGATGATCGGGGATGCCCCCAATCCGCTGCCGCCGAGTCTCTACTTCGAAACGGTTGAGCAATCGCCGGTGGCGATCTCGATCACCGATGCCAAGGCGAGCATCCTCTACGCGAACGCCGCATTCGAGCATCTCAGCGGCTATCGCCGCGACGAGGTCCTCGGCAAGAACGAGTCGATCCTCTCCAGCAACGCGACGCCCGAGAGCATCTACCGGCAGCTGTGGCGCACGATCCAGCGCAAGAAGACCTGGACCGGTACGCTGGTCAATCGGCGCAAGAACGGGGACGAATATCTGGCCGAGCTCGTGATCTCACCAGTGCTCGATAGCGCCGGCGAGATCGCCCACTTCCTCGGCATGCATCGCGACGTGACCCGCGAGCACGAGCTCGCTGCAGCGCTGCGGCAGCAGAAGACGCGGATCGAGAATGTACTTGACGCTGCGCCGACGCTCATGGTGCTGTTGGCCGCGGACGGCAGCATCATCCTCGACAACATGGAATACAAGAAGCTGTTTGGCGATCTGCGCGGTCAGGAGCCATTGCCGCTCCTGAGGCAAGCACTGCGCGAGCAAGCCGGTTTCGATCCGCTCGAGCGCACCGTCCCGGCAACCGGCCAAGGCGAGGACTTCAAGAATGTCGAGGTGAGCCTGGAGGTCCCGGGCACGCTCGGGCCGCGTTGGTTTTCCTGTTCCGGCACTTGCATCAGCGAGCAGGATGGCAGCGCGCGCAGCTATTTCGGCCACGGCAAGCTCGGCGCCTCACGACTGCTGCTGCTCGCAACCGACGTCACGGCCCGTCATCGTGAGGTCGAGCGTGCGCACCTCGAGCATCTGCGCGCCCGGCTCGCCGAGCAGCGGCTCGCCCAGGGGATGCGGGAGGCCCTCACCGCAGCGAGCTACCAGATCCAGACCCCGTTGAATCTGCTGCGCGCCGCCAGCGCGATGTTCGCCAGCGGCGCCGGTACGGTCGAGGGCTTCGCGCCAACACTCGCGCAGATCACAGCGGCGAGCGAGCAGGCCTTGCAGACGCTGCGCTCGGCCCTTCCGGACGAGGTCATCGAGGCCGGCGTCAGCGTCAACGTCAACGAGCTGATTCGCCATGTGCTCGCCCTCGAGACCGACGCCCTGCTCGCCGCCGGACTGACGGTCGATTGGCGGCCGGCCCACGTGCTGCCGGAGATCACTGCCCGCCAGACCGAGCTGCGCTCACTGTTCAAGAACCTGATCGACAACGCCGTCCAGGCGACGCTCGAGGGCGGACGCAGTCAGCGCGAGCTGCATATCGCGACGCGGGCACTGGACAACGCTGTCGAGATCATGATCCAGGACAGCGGACCAGGCTTCCCGAGCGGCGATCGCTACAAGGCGTTCGAGCCCTTCTACATCGGCTGGCGTAATCGGCGCGGCCGCGCCGGCATGGGACTGCCTCTCGCGCAAGAGATCGCCAACCAGCACGGCGGCAGCATCGAGATCGACCCCGAGTACCAAGACGGCTGCCGGCTGCGCGTGAACCTGACCAACGCCCTTCCCCGTGACTGACGCAAGCCCGTTATCGATGTACGACGCAGACCTGGCTGACGAATCGTGCCGCGACACCCGTCGGGTCGACCTGCTCGAGGCACAGCTGGCGGCATTGTTCGATGTCAGCCGTATCCTGAGCCAGTCACTCCAACTGCGCGAGACCTTGCGCGCCTTGCTGCAGACGCTGCACGAGCGCGGGCGCCTGTGCCTAGGCATGGTCAGCCTGCTTGACGAGGAGTCCGGCGATCTGCTGATCAGCGCCCTGCACGATCAGGATGCCGCCCCGTTCGAGAAGGTCCGCTACCAGCGTGGCGAAGGCGTCATCGGCCACATCCTCGAAACCAATCGCCGATGGCTGCTCGAGCGCGTCGGCGACGAGCCGCGTTTTCTAGATAAGCTCGGCATGTTCGACCGCACCTTGCCATTCATCGGCGTCCCGATCCGCATCGGCGACGGCGACCCGGTCGGCGTCTTCGCGCTGCAGCCGCCGGTGTGGGACGAGAACCTCGAGCAACGTGCCCGCTTTGCCGAGATGGTTGCCAATCTGATCGGCCAGGCGGTGCTGCTTGCGCGTTCGGTCGAGGCCGAGCGCCGCGCGCTGCGCGAAGAGCGCGACAACCTGCGCCGCCATCTCAAGGGCACGCACGGCTTCGACAGTATCATCGGCCATACCCAGCGCATGCGGATCGTCTTCGACCAGGTGCGCCAGGTCGCCAAATGGAACACCACCGTGCTGCTGCGCGGCGAGTCCGGCACCGGTAAGGAACTGATCGCCAACGCCATCCACTACAACTCGCCGCGCGCGCAGAGCACCTTCATCAAGCTCAATTGCGCCGCGCTACCCGATACGTTGCTCGAGTCCGAGCTTTTCGGTCATGAGAAAGGCGCCTTTACCGGCGCAGTCAGTCAACGCAAGGGGCGTTTCGAGCAGGCCGACGGCGGCACCCTCTTCCTCGACGAGATCGGCGAGATCAGCCCGGCGTTCCAGGCCAAGCTGCTGCGGGTCCTGCAGGAGGGCGAGCTCGAGCGCGTCGGCGGCACCAAGACGATCAAGGTCGATGTCCGCGTGATCGCGGCGACCAACCGCAATCTCGAGCAAGAGGTCAAGGCCGGCGAGTTCCGCGAGGACCTCTATTACCGGCTCAATGTGATGCCGATCCAGATGCCGGCGCTGCGCGAGCGCATCGAAGACGTGCCCGAGCTGGCGAAGTTCCTGGTCGACAAGATCGCCAGCCAGCAGGGCCGCGAGCTGACCATCACCGACAGCGCCTTGCGCGTACTGATGTGCCACGAGTGGCCCGGCAACGTGCGCGAGCTCGAGAACTGCATGGAGCGCGCCGCGGTGATGAGCGAATGCGGCATCATCGATCGCGATGTGATCGATCTCACCGGCCTCGACGTCGGCAACCTGCCCGACCCGGCTGCCGGGCTCGCATCGAGCGTCCCGCAAGCGAACGGGATCGACCTCAACGACCCCGATGTCGACGAACGCGAGCGTGTGATCGCCGCCCTCGAGCAGGCCGGCTGGGTCCAGGCCAAGGCCGCGCGGCTACTCAACATGACCCCGCGCCAGATCGCCTACCGCATCCAGACGATGGGGATCAAGGTAAAGCAGTTTTGAAGTGATCGCCCATCGGAATCACGCCGGATCCCCCAGCAGAACTTGCAGACCCGCTTGGGCGAAATGGCGGTCGGTAGTAAAGACCTGCTGAATCTCCAAATCGAGGGCCACGACGACACTTGTGCAATCTGTCAGGCTCCAATCCTTGTCAGCCCGGTCGCGAAACAACGCGAACCCACGATCGAACAAGCCGCGATCGACTGGAATACAGTGCCAGCTCTGTGAGCGCTGGGCGGTCCCGATCAACCGATTGGCAATGGGTTTGTAATCCGCGCGGCTGAAGGTGTTACCAACTTCCAGCAGGACGGCGTCGGTGGTGACAAACCGACAGCCCGCCAACGTCAGCTGACGGCTCACGGCAACCGCCGCAGCATGCCAATCATCCCTGCGGTTGCCCAGGGCGACCAATGCCGCTGTATCGACGAAAACCTGCACTGACTACAGCGCCCCAAGATAGTGATCATGCCGATCGGCTAGATCGCTAACGCCGGTGTCAACCGCCACCGACTCGATCTCCTGGAGCAACTGCCACCACTGGTCCTCTTCTAGACCGCCGTCTAAGGATCGGGTCAATAGCTCCACCACGAAACCTTCGGGGTCAGGCAGCGCCTCAAGCTTAGCGGCAAGCGGGTCGGGAATATCAACTGTGATTTGCATGGCCATCTCCAAGCGTTGTTCCAACGAACTCACGGCCCATCTTAACCCTCCTCGACACTCATCCCACCCAAGCACGCGCGTTACGGAACAACCGCATCCAAGGACTGTCCTCACCCCAATCGTCCGGGTGCCAGGAGTGCTGGACGCTGCGAAAGATGCGCTCCGGGTGCGGCATCATGATGGTGATCCGGCCGTCGGCATTGCAGAGGCCGGTGATGCCGTCCGGTGAGCCGTTCGGGTTGGCCGGATAGCGCAATGCAGGCTCACCGCTGGTCTCGATGTAGCGCAGCGGTGCGAACGGTGACGCGGCGCCCTGATGGTCGGCATCGCGGAACTCGGCGCGGCCCTCGCCGTGCGAGACCACGATCGGCAGGCGCGAGCCGACCATCCCGTCCAACAGCAGCGACGGCGACTCCCGCACCTCGACCATCACCAGCCGCGCCTCGAACTGCTCGGAGCGGTTGCGCACGAAGTGCGGCCAATGGTCGGCGCCCGGGATCAGCTCGCGCAGATTGGCCAGCATCTGGCAGCCGTTGCAGACACCGAGCGCGAAGCTGTCGCTGCGGGCGAAGAAGGCCTGGAACTGATCACGGGCGCGCGGGTTGAACAGGATGGTCTTGGCCCAGCCCTCGCCGGCGCCGAGCACGTCGCCGTAGCTGAAGCCGCCGCAGGCGGCGAGCCCGCGGAAGCCCTCGAGCCCGATGCGGCCGTCGAGCAGATCGGACATGTGCACATCGACGCACTCGAAGCCGGCGCGATCGAACGCCGCCGCCATCTCGATCTGACCATTGACCCCCTGCTCGCGCAACACCGCGAGCCGCGGGCGGGCGCCAGTCGCGATCAGCGGCGCGGCGATGTCATCGCTCGGATCGAAGGACAGCTCAGCGCTGAGGCCCGGATCATCGGCATCGATCCGGGCCTGCTCCTCGTCGGCGCAATCCGGGTTGTCGCGCAGCCGCTGCATCTGCCAGCTGGTCTCGAACCAGAGCCGCTGCAGCTCGGCTCGCGAGGCATCGACCAACGATCGCTCGCCGCTGCCGATTATGATCCGCTGATCGGCGCGCGGGACGCCGATCGCTTGGCTACAGGCCCCGAGCCCATGACGCTCAAGCCGCTCGAGTACGACGTCGAGCCGGTCGGCCGGCACCTGCAGGACAGCCCCGAGCTCCTCGCTGAACAAGGCCGCGATTGGATCGCGCCTCGCCGCGCCAATCGAAGGCCCACCATTACCTGTTTCCGAATCACCACTTGCTTGCGCGCAATGACCTGCCTGCGCGTCTCTGCGCGCCCGTGCCCCGTCGCCTACGGTAGACTCGCTTGCACCTTTGCCATTGGCACTAGCGCCACTCGGAGACTGCCGGCCAAGACCGTCTTCGCCTGTCCTCGACCCTGATGACCCCAAATCCGCCGATGCGCTGGCTGCAGTCAGCGCCCCAAGATCGCATTCCACCCCACAGCGCCCGGCAAAGGCCATCTCGCACAGGGTCGCGAGCAGGCCTCCATCGGAGCGATCGTGATAGGCCAGCACCAGCCCCTCGGCCTTCAGCGCCTGAATCGCGGCGAAGAACGCCTTCAGCAGACCCGGTTCATCGAGGTCCGGCGGCGTCTCGCCGATGTGCTCGTAGACCTGCGCGAGCGCCGAGCCGCCGAGCCGGTCCTGGCCACGCCCAAGATCGATCAAGACCAGCGAGGTCTCACCGCGATCGAGCCGCAACCAAGGGGTCAGACTCCTTCGGGAATCGGCAACCGGCGCGACCGCCGAGACGATCAACGACAGCGGCGCCGTCATCTCGACCCGCTCGGGTTCGTCATCGGCACCCTCACCCGCACTCGCGCCTGCACCGCTAGCGGCGCTGGAGGCCGCACCAATGCCGCGTTCAACGCCAGCAAGGTCGCGCGCGCCGGGCTCGGGATCGGCGCCATCGCGCGGCTCGGAATCGGTTGCCTCATTGGGGCCGTCCTCAGGCTTGAACCCGGCCCCGAACGCGCCGCCGCGCGGCCGTTCCCAGACCGTCTTCATGCTCATCGAGTCCTTGCCGACCGGGATCGCGATGCCGAGCGCCGGGCAGAGCTCGGCGCCGACCGCGCGCACGGTCGCGTACAGCCTGGCATCCTCGCCGGGATGGCCGGCGGCGGCCATCCAGTTCGCCGACAGCCGGATAGCGCCAAGCGACGCGACATCGGCGGCGGCGATATTGGTGATCGCCTCGGCGACGGCCATGCGACCCGAGGCCGGCGCGTCGAGCAACGCGAGTGGCGTGCGCTCGCCCATCGCCATCGCCTCGCCGTGATAGCCCTCGAAGTCGGTCAGGGTCACCGCGCAGTCGGCCACCGGCACCTGCCAGGGACCGACCATCTGATCGCGCGCGACCAGCCCGCCGACGCTGCGGTCGCCGATCGTGATCAGGAAGGTCTTGCAGCCGACCGTCGGCAGCCGCAGCACCCGACGCGCGGCCTCATCGGGATCGATGGTCGCGAGGTCGAGCCGATCACCGACCGCCGGCAGCGAGACCAGATCGCGCAGCATCTGCGGCGGCTTGCCGAGGAGCAGGGACAACGGCATATCGATGGGGACCGTGCCGAACTGGGCATCCTCGAGCACCAGCCGCTCGGCATCGGTCGCCGCGCCGACGATCGCATAGGGGCAGCGCTCGCGGGCGCAGATGGCCTCGAATTCGGCCTGGCGCTGCGGATCGATGGCCAGCACATACCGCTCCTGCGCCTCGTTGCACCAGATCGCCATCGGCGACATGCCCGGATCGGCGTTCGGCACCCGGCGCAGCTCGAAACGTCCGCCGCGGCCGCCATCGTGGACCAGCTCCGGCAGGGCGTTGGACAGCCCGCCGGCGCCGACATCGTGGATGAACAGGATCGGGCTCTGCTCGCCGCGCGCGTTGCAGCGGTCGATGACCTCCTGACAGCGGCGCTGCATCTCCGGGTTCGCGCGCTGCACCGACGCGAAGTCCAGGTCCTCGGCGCTGGCGCCGCTGGTCATGCTCGAGGCCGCGCCGCCGCCGAGGCCGATCAGCATCGCCGGGCCGCCGAGCACGACCAGCGGCGCACCGGCCGGGAAGCCACCCTTCTCGACATGCTCGGCGCGCACCGCGCCGGCGCCGCCGGCGAGCATGATCGGCTTGTGATAGCCGCGCAGCTCGACACCGCCGTCGGCGCGCGGGATCGGCTGCTCGAAGGTCCGGAAGTAGCCGGCCAGGCAGGGCCGGCCAAACTCGTTGTTGAACGCGGCGGCGCCGATCGGTCCGTCGCGCATGATCTCCAGCGCCGAGCAGATCCGCGACGGTCTGCCCCAGTCGCGCTCCCAGGGCAGCTCGGCGCCCGGGATGCGCAGGTTGGAGACCGAGAAGCCGCACAGGCCGGCCTTGGGCTTGGCGCCGCGCCCGGTCGCGCCCTCGTCGCGGATCTCACCGCCCGAGCCGGTCGCGGCGCCGGGGTCGGGCGCGATCGCGGTCGGATGGTTGTGGGTCTCGACCTTGAACAGGATGTGCAGCGGCTCGTCCGTCGCCCGATAGACCTGGTCCTCGGCCGCGACCGCGAAGCGCCGCGCCGGCCAGCCGCGGATCACCGCGGCATTGTCGCGATAGGCCGAGAGCACGCCGGCGGGCGCCGCGGCGGTGCTGCGGCGGATCATCGCGAACAGCGACTCGGGTTGGCGCTCGCCATCGATGATCCAGTCGGCGTTGAAGATCTTGTGCCGGCAGTGCTCGGAGTTGGCCTGCGCGAACATCATCAGCTCGACGTCGCTCGGATCGCGCTGCAGCGAACCGAAGCTCTCGGCGAGATAGGCGATCTCGTCGGGCGAGAGGGCGAGGCCAAGCTCCAGATTGGCCTGCTCGAGCGCGACCGGGCCGTCCCGTAGCAAGGGGATCGTCTGCATCGGCTTCGGCTCGGCCTGCTCGAACAGCCGCTCGGCCGCGGTCGGATCGCGCAGCACAATCTCGGTCATGCGGTCGTGCAGCAGGGCTGCCGCAATCTCGAGCCACCCGGTGTCGAGCCCACTCTCATCAAGCCCATGGTCACCGAGCTCACCGTCATCGAGTACGGCGGCGTCGACCCCCGCGATGGCGTGCGCAGCGCCCGCCTCTGGGCGCAGGCTGAAGAGCGTCCCGCGCTCGAGCCGGCGCACCGCGTCCAACCCGCAGTGCTGGGCGATATCGGTCGCCTTCGAGGACCAGGGGGAGATCGTGCCGGGACGCGGGACCACCAGCAGCGTCTCGCCTGCGCTGCTCTCGCCAGCCGACGACCCCGCCAGGTCGGAGGGCGCGGCCGGCCCATAGCGCAGCAGCCGCTCCAGCACCGCTTCTTCGTCGGCCTCGAGCGCGCGCGCGAGGTCGACGAAATGGACGAAGGTCGCGGACAACCGACAGGGCGGCACGCCAGCCGCGCGCAGCCGCGCCTCGAGCTTAGACAGACGAAAATCGGACAGGGCGGGCACGCCGCGCAGCATGCGCATCAATAAGACTCCACACAGGATCATAACGGGAACACGCCTGGATGATACGCGACCTCCTAACCGGCAACGGACTACGCGGCGCGGCCTAAGTCGAGTGAGCGACCCCTCTACTTGGTGCCACGTTGTTTGCTCATGCAGCTTCGTGTCTCCGTTGTGTCTGGTCACCCTGTCCGGACAGTAGACCCTCAACCGAGATATCTTCGTCCAGGGCGTCCCAATGAATGCCTCGTGCACTCAATTCATAGACGGCCCGCTCCGAAGGGGTTGCGGCAAGTAGACGCGGGAACCAGGCAAGCGGGACGCCAATCGTACGTCCGTCGCTTAGCTCAACCCATAGATTATCGTCGTCGCAAGACGCAGCTTTAGGAGAAATGCTCACGCCAAGACCTCAGTAGATGTGCGCGATGCTCTTGAACCAGTCGGTAGTCCCCTGCTATGAGCTTTGACTTCGACCCCATCGGCCTCTGCCGCTCGCCCTACACCGACAAGTTCGGCATCCCGCGTCAGCCGCGCCTGGTCACGGCCGCCGAGGCGCGCATCGAGCTGCTGCCGCCCTATGCCCGCGAGGAGGCATTCGCCGGACTCGAAGGCTTCTCGCACGTCTGGCTCCTCTTCGTGTTCCACGACGATTGCCTCGACGCGGGCTGGAAGCCCCAGGTGCGCCCGCCACGGCTCGGCGGCCGGGACAAGGTCGGCGTCTTCGCGAGCCGCTCACCGTATCGGCCCAACCCGATCGGGATCTCGGCTGTGGCCCAGCACGGCCTCGAGCGCGACGGCAAGCGCCTGTCGCTGCGGGTCGCCGGGGCCGATCTGCTCGACGGCACGCCGATCCTCGACATCAAGCCCTATGTGCCCTACGCCGATGCGATCACCGAGGCCGCGGGCGGCTTCGCGCAGAAACCGCCCGGCTCCCGCTTCGAGGTGCGGTTCAGCGAGCAGGCGCGACACGCGATCGCCGAGCATGACCCCGACGGCCGGCGGCGCCTCGCCGAGCTGATCGAGCAGGTCATCGCCCAGGACCCGCGCCCGGGCTATATGGATCGTTACCCGGAACGCCGCCAGTTCTCGCTCGAGCTCTACGCGTTGGACATCGATTGGGAGGTCGACGGCGCGTTTGCGACCGTGACGGCGATCCGATCGCAAGCGCTATGATATTCGATTGCTCGGACACGCCCGAAGTACAACGTTCTTGGCGCTTGCGCCCGAGGTCGCGGCTGTTTCCGGTCACAGTCACGACCGCCCTACTGTGGCGCGCCCTGCCCCTCGCACTGGAAGCGGCGAAAACGGGCGCTGCCGTCCGGGTCGGTCTCGGTGAGCGTCATCACCAGGTTGTCAAGGTTGATCTTGAAGCGGCCCTCTTGGGCCTCGATCTGCTTGCCGCTGATCCAGATCGCCTCCTCAACCGCCAGATAAGACCGGCCCGCCTCAATGCTGGCGTAATCGAAATGGAAGTCCTCACCGGGTGCGGTCTTGGTGACAGTCAGCATCACCGGCTCAGTCTCCTGCGGTGGCTGCTCACCGTAGCTGACCTCACCCGGCTCGCCGAAGCTCACCGCTCGCATCGGTTGCTCACGACAGACTAGCTCGAGGCGGTCGGTTGCCTGCTCCTCGGCGGCACCCGCCAGACCGGCTGCTCCGAGGCAGACGATGAGCGATAACCTAAGCCAGCTGGTCCGACGGTGGTCTCTGCGCGTCATAGGATCTCCGTAGCATTGGGTCGATTCACAGCCCGGACCTTTCGCTGCCATCTGCCCGAGCGCCTGCTCGGGTGCTCTCTAGTCAGTCCGGACGGTTCAGGGATGGCCGCAGGCAACCGAAGCCTGCACGGCTCGCTAGTCAGGTCTCGATCTCGACGAACGGCACCTCATCCGGCGCGCCCTGGGCATGCCACCAGCGTGCGCGGCATTCGAACCCCGGATAGGCGGGCATTGCGATGAGGCTTGAAGAGACGGTCGCAAGGACCTCTCCATCGAGGTCCAACCGCAGGTTCATGGCCGCTGAGGCGTCACCACCGCCATCGCGCGATTGGAGCAGCGCGATCCACTCTGCGAATGCAGCCAGCTGCGCATCGTCGGCGAATGTCGGCGCCATCGCATTGCGAAACTGCGGTAGAAAGCGCCCGACCCGAGGATGTGCCAGATCGTCGAGCTCGGTCGAAGCGATCATATGCAGTCCATCGGCGATCGGATGGACCCGTATCTCACCATCGCCCCCGTGACGCAGCCAATAGGCTCGACGCGGATCGGCAATGATCAGATTGAATGGGGCATAGGCATCCGGGTGCAGATCGGCCAGCGCTCCCGCTGTCTCCTGGGCCTCGGCGTGATCCAGGGCCTCGAGCACCAGCTCGCCCCGGCTGCGACGCTCCGGATGGGGGCCGAGACTGTCCGGCCGATCCAGCACAGCGGCCACTAGCCCGTGGTCATTGATACCGAGCCAAGAGCCGTTACCGACCTCGTCCAGCCCGGCCACGACCTCGGGCCATTCGGGCCAGTGTCGGCCCGGCGGTCTTGCTGGCCGCGAGACCCGCTCGTCTCGATTCGCGGCAACCAGCAGCGGCCAGTCGTTCCCGGGCCGTCGAAGCAGGATCAGGCTCGACATCGCATTCGCACCCGGCGGCTGATGATCATCCCGGCACCGCCCTCGCGAGCGGCCGATACTGAAGGCCGTAGAACATCTCCAGATAGCGCATCGTCTCCTTACGCTCGAGATTGGTCACGAACTTCCAAAACCCATAGACCCGTGACAGGGTCATCATCCGCTCTGCATAGCGGCGCCAGGTGTAGCGTTCCTCGACTCGGGCCAGGGCGCCTGCGGAGAGCGCATCCCAGTGCCTTGGGTCATCATCGCATTGACGAAAGAACTCGGCGATCAGCGTGGTTGCGGCTTCACCGTGATTGGGGTCGATATGGAACCCCGAGATCCCGTCCTCGATGATCTCGAGCGGCCCACCATAGCGGGTCGCAAAGACCGGGAGGCCGCAGCTCATCGCCTCGATCACCGTCAAGCCGAAGGCCTCGAACAGCGCCGGCTGGACGAAGACTCCACGCCGATCGGCGATGGTCCGATAGAGCTCGCCCGCCAGGGGCTTCTCCAGGTGGATACCGAGCCACCGCACCTGCCCATCGAGCTGATGCGCATCGAACAGCGCATGCACACGATGGATCTGCTCGCGCTCTTCATCGTCTCCAGAGCGCTGCGGATCAACATGGCCAGCGACCACCAGCAGGTTCACCTGCTCACGCAGCTCCGGGCTTCGGCCATACCAGTCGATCAGCCCACTGATATTCTTGATCCGATCGAGCCGCGCCATCGTGAACAGCAGCGGGCGCTCACGCTCGGTCAGCACCCCGCGCGACTCGCCGGCGCGAGGTCCACCGTCGATCAGCTCGCCGATCTCCGGCTGGAGGTGACTGAGTCTGCGCTCAGGCTCGGTATAGGGGAAATAGATCTCTTCGTCCGCCCCAGGCGAGACGATGTTGAACTTCGGGTCATAGACATCGAGGCCGGAGACGACGCGGTAGAGGCCCGGCATCGTGAAGTTGGTATAGCTCTCGTACTGACCGACGCTGTCGTCGGTGCCGGCGATCTCCTGATAGGTGCTGGTGATCACGAAGTCGGCGGTGTTCATCGCAATCAGGTCGGCGGTGAATTGCGCCGAAAAGTGATAATGCTCCTCGTTATCACGCCAGTACAGGTCCGAGAACAGGTACTTGGTCTTCTCCAGCGCATGGGCGATGTTGCACTGGCTGACATCGAGGCGCTGTGAGAGCAACGAGGCGACCAGGTTGCCATCGGAGTAGTTGCCGATGATCAGGTCCGGCCGCCCGCCAAGCTCGGCCAGCAGCTCGCGCTCGGCGTCGAGCGCAAAGCGCTCGAGATAGGGCCAGATACGAAACCGAGAGACCCAATGCGGTAGGACCTCTCCAGCCTCGTTGCGGAACGGCACGCGCAGGATCACCGCATTGCGGGTACCGGCGATGGGCTCCAGGCGCTCATTGCACATGGTGCCCTCGGCCTCGGGGATCAGCCGCGTCAGCACCACAACGCGCGGCTCGATATCGATGCCCTGCTCGGCCAGGCGTCGGTGCATCTCGCGCTCCACCGCCCGGACCTGGTCGAGGATGTAGACCACCTGACCGCCGGTGTCCGGGCGTCCAAGCACATTGGACTGACCGAACCAGCCATGGGGCGAGACGATCGCGATCGAGAAGATCATCGGCACCCGGCTCAGGAAGGCCTCCAGCGACCGCGGCGAGGGCGCCTCGAGGATATCCAGCAGCAGGCCCATGGTCTCGCGGATACGTGCGGCATCGTTGCCCCAGCCGGCCTCGAAGCCGAAGCTGCGCAGCTCGTTCGCAAGCTCGCTGTAAGGGGTATGGCTCGGTCGCCGCCGCAGCGGGATCATCGCCTGGCGTAACCCGTTGCGCAGCTCGGCGACGCTGCCGATCGCCTCATTCAGCATCAGCTGATGACCGCGGTAGCTGTGCATGCTCAAGAACCCGAGCAGGCGCTGATCGCCCTTGCCGAGCTCGTCGAACAGCCGGCTCGAGAGGCGCCGGTTCAGGAACTCGACGCCGCGCCCGATCGAGCCCTCCTCGCTGAGCTTCTGCTGCTCGCGGTAGAACGGCTGCAGATCGATCTCGAGGCCGAAGGGGTCATCATAGCCCCCGCTTGCCAGGTGCTCCTTGAAGCGCAAGAACTCGGAGACGCTGACCTCGTTTAGGTCCATCGTCTCCAGGTGGATACGCAGATAGTCCCACTTCGCGACACGCCGCCGCAGCGCCAGGTACACCCAGGACGCGTCGATCGCGGCCTCCTGGGCCTGATACAAGGCTCGCCCGAGCGCGGTATCGGCGATCTCCTTGTCATCCCGAGAGAGCTCGTCGACAGCGTCATGGAGGTCGCTCTTGAGCAGGAACGGCCGTTGCAATCCGATCAGGTGATGCATCACCCGATGTGCGGTGCTCCGATGCTCGGCAAGGAAGGCCGCCAGGGCCGGGATGCGCGCGTTGGGGACCTCGGTTTGCATCGATGCGCGCCTCACGCCGCCCCATCGAGGCCCCAAGCCTCGAAGAACGGTTGATAGAAACCGTCGTCACGGACGGTCGCGCCGCGCTGACCGACGATGGCCGACGCAAACGCCTGGGCGCGTTCGAGGGCCTCTCGGATCGGCCAGCGCTTCATCAGCCCGAGGATCAGCACCGACGCAAACCCATCGCCGGCCCCGACCGCATCGACCACGTCAATGCTTCCAGCCGGTTGGACGCGGTCCAGCGTCCCGTCGGCACTCAGCGCAAACGCCCCGCGCGCGCCGAGGGTGACGAACAGGGTCTCGAGCTCATATCGCTCGCGCAACCGCTGAGCCTGATTCTCGATGTCGTCACCATCCGGTGCCAGCAACGCCAGCTCGTCCGCATTCAATTTGACCCAGGTTGCCGCCTCCAGCAGCGCGCTGAGCTGGTCCTTCTGCCACCAGGGATCGCGCAGATTCACATCCATGAACACAGCCGGGTCCAGGCGCCCGCGTAATGCCCGCAACGCATCGTCCGAGACACCGTTGCGGAGCGCCAGACTGCCGTGGTAGAGCAGCGCCTGTTCCGGCAACGGTGGCAGCGCGGCCGCATCGATGTGATCGTAGGCCCGATCGGCGACGATCTCGTAGCTCGGCTCGCCACCCGACAACGACACCTTCACGGTACCGGTCGGATGTTCCGGGTCCCGTTGCAGACCGAGCATCGAGAGCCCACGCTCCCGCATCGCCGCATCGATCCGCTCACCAAGCTCGTCCTCGCCAATCCGGCTCAAGAATACTGGCTCCAATCCGAACGCGGCCAAATGCCATGCGACGTTGAACGGCGCCCCGCCGAGGACCTCGGCGCCATCGGGAAAGCAGTCGAAGAGGGCCTCACCGAAGACGAGGGGGGGCTGTTGGTGGTCGAACGGCATGGGGTTAGGCTCCGCGGACACGAGCAGGCATCGAAGCGCGCCATGCTAAGGGGGCGCGGGTAATGGCCGCAAGCGAACCTTTTCAGGGGTCTCCCTACCCTGGCACCCAGACCCGCCCAACGCACGAGCCGGTCGCGGGTGCGGCGACGACCTCCGCGTCTTCCTCATCCACACCGGATCGTGACCGGAGCGCTGCTCTCCACCAACATCAGACAGGCCAATTGACGCGGGTTTGTTCAGCGCAGCGTGGCGCGATCCAAGCACCGCGTCATTCGTAACGCACTTCCAGGATCTCGAACTCGCGCCGTCCGCCGGGGGCATCGACCAACGCCGTATCACCTTCGCTCTTACCGATCAGCCCGCGCGCGATCGGCGAGCTCACCGAGACCTTGCCCTGCTTGATATCAGCCTCGTCGTCACCGACGATCACAAAGGTATGCTCCTCGTCCTTATCGATCTCGAGCACATCGACGGTCGCACCGAACACCACCCGGCCACCGGCATTGAGCTTGGTGACATCGATGATCTCGGCATTGGAGAGCTTGCTCTCGATCTCTTTAATCCGGCCTTCGACAAAGCCCTGCTGCTCGCGCGCCGCGTGATACTCAGCGTTCTCCTTCAGATCACCATGAGCGCGGGCCTCGGCGATCGCCTCGATGATGCGTGGGCGCTCAACGCGCTTGAGACGTTCCAGCTCTTCACGCAGCTGATCTGCGCCTCTTGCGGTAAGCGGGACTCTATTCATGCGGAAATCCTCATGCTTTTGGACGTGCTGTCGCGACGCCCAGTCGATACTTCAATCGGCATGCAATGCCGAACCGCCCCGCACAACCCTTGAGAGGTCGGGATGGCACTCGCGCTAGAACATCGGCTCGAGAATCGCTGGAGCCGCCAATGAACGGCCCAGCCCCCGCTGGCTGCACCCGATGACCTCGGAACACCAGCGGTATAGCGGAATGATGCGGGGATGCCCCGTCAAACGGGGCGGAACGACAGGCTGAGACTACCTGCGAGCGGGCACTCAGTAAAGAGCCTGTAATCGCGTAATCTCGAGCAGATCGCCTTCCTCGAGCGCTAAGCAGGTCGCCTCGGCGCCGGCGATTGTGGTCGTGTAGCTGACCTTGTGCTGGAGCGCCGCACGCCGGATCGCCGCCGAGTCGGCAATCGCCTCGGCTCCCTCGGTGGTATTGACGATGAAGCGGACCTCACCGTTCTTGATCATGTCGACGATGTGCGGCCGTCCTTCCTTGACCTTGTTGACGCCGATGCAGTCCATCCCGGCCTCCTGTACTGCCCGCGCGGTGCCATGGGTTCCATAGAGGGTGAAACCGAGTCCCCGCAGCTTACGGGCCACCTCGATCATACGCGTCTTGTCGGCATCTCGAATACTGAGCAGCGCCTTGCCCGGCCGCGGCAGCGCCATGCCGGCGCCTTCCACCGCCTTGCCGAAGGCCTCGGCGAAGGTCCGTCCGATCCCCATCACCTCGCCGGTCGACTTCATCTCCGGGCCGAGCAGGGTATCGACGCCCGGGAACTTGACGAAGGGGAATACCGCCTCCTTGACGCAGTAGCGGCTCGGAGCGACACCGCCCAGTACACCCTGATCGGCCAGCGAGCGGCCCGCCATACAGCGCGCGCCGACCTTGGCCAAGGGCACACCGACCGCCTTGGAGACGAACGGCACCGTGCGCGAGGCACGCGGATTGACCTCGAGCACGAAGATCTCATCACCCTTGATCGCAAACTGGGCGTTCATCAGGCCACGCACACCCAGCGCGAGTCCGAGCTGGGTCATCTGCTGGCGCATCCGGTCCTGCAGTGCCGCGCTCAGCGTATAGGGCGGCAGCGAGCAGGCCGAATCCCCCGAATGGACACCGGCCTGCTCGATATGCTCCATGATGCCGCCAATCAGCACGCTCTCGCCGTCGCAGACCGCATCGACATCGACCTCGATCGCGTCCTCGAGGAACCGGTCCAGCAGCACCGGCGCTGTATGCGAGACGCTGACCGCACTGCGGATGTAGCGGCGCAGATCGGTCTCGTCATAGACCAACTCCATTGCCCGACCGCCGAGCACGTATGAAGGCCGCACCACCAGCGGATAACCGATCTCGGCCGCACGCTCGACCGCCTCGCTCTCGCTGCGGGCCGTCGCATTCGGCGGCTGTTTCAGGTCGAGCTGGTTGATCAGGCGTTGAAAGCGCTCGCGATCCTCGGCGTGGTCGATGCTGTCGGGCGAGGTGCCGATGATCGGCACGCCGGCCGCCTCGAGATCGCGTGCAAGCTTGAGCGGCGTTTGACCCCCATACTGGACGATCACGCCGTAGGGACGCTCGGTCTCGGCGATCGCGAGCACATCCTCGACCGTCAGCGGCTCGAAGTAGAGCCGGTCCGAGGTGTCGTAGTCGGTCGAGACGGTCTCCGGGTTGCAGTTGACCATGATGGTCTCGAAGCCGTCGTCACGCAGCGAAAGCGCCGCGTGCACGCAACAATAGTCGAACTCGATCCCCTGGCCGATCCGGTTCGGACCGCCGCCGAGGACCATGATCTTCTTCGCATCGGTCGGTACCGCCTCGCACTCCTCCTCGTAGGTCGAGTACATATAGGCGGTGCTGGTCGCGAACTCGGCTGCACAGGTATCGACCCGTTTGAACACCGGTCGCACACCAAGACCGCGGCGACGCTCGCGGATCGCTTCTTCGGCCTGCCCGGTCAAGGTCGCAAGACGCCGATCCGAGAACCCGCGGCGTTTGAGCCAGCGCAGCCGATCGGCATCGAGCGCATCGAGCCCCTGCACCTTGACCTCGTGCTCGATCGCGACCAGTGCATCGATCTGGGCGAGGAACCAGGGGTCGATCCCGGTCAGCTCTTGAGCCTCGTCGACCGTCACGCCAGCGCGCAGCGCGTCGGCCAGATAGAAGATGCGCTCAGCGCCGGGCTGGCGCAGTTCGGTGCGCAGGCGGCTCATCGCCTGCGGCTCGGACAGGCTCAGGATCTCGTTCAGCCCGTCCTTGTCGGTCTCGAGCCCGCGCAGCGCCTTCTGCAGCGACTCCTGGAAGGTCCGGCCGATCGCCATCACCTCACCGACCGACTTCATCTGCGTGGTCAGATGGGCATCAGCGAGCGGGAACTTCTCGAACGCGAACCGCGGGATCTTGGTGACGACGTAGTCGATGCTCGGCTCAAACGAGGCCGGAGTCGCACCACCGGTGATCTCGTTGCGCAGCTCGTCGAGGGTGTAGCCGACCGCAAGCTTAGCGGCGACCTTGGCGATCGGGAAACCAGTCGCCTTCGAGGCCAGTGCCGATGAGCGAGAGACGCGCGGATTCATCTCAATGATGATCATCCGCCCATCATTGGGATGGATCGCAAACTGGACGTTGGAGCCGCCGGTGTCGACGCCGATCTCGCGCAGCACCGCGAGCGAGGCGTCGCGCATGCGCTGGTATTCCTTGTCGGTCAGGGTCTGCGCCGGGGCGACGGTGATCGAGTCCCCCGTGTGCACGCCCATCGGGTCGAGGTTCTCGATCGAGCAGATGATGATGCAGTTGTCCTCATGGTCGCGCACCACCTCCATCTCGAATTCCTTCCAGCCAAGCGCCGACTCTTCGATCAGCAGCTCGTTGACCGGCGAGAGATCAAGCCCGCGCTGGCAGATCTCCTCGAACTCCTCGTTGTTGTAGGCGACGCCGCCGCCGCTGCCGCCCATCGTGAACGAGGGCCGGATGATGGTCGGGAAGCCGATCTGCGCCTGAACCTGGAACGCCTCTTCGAGGCTGTGCGCCATCGCCGAGCGCGGCATGTCGAGTCCGATGCGCCGCATCGCCTGACGGAACAGATCACGGTCCTCGGCCTTATCGATCGCCTCGCGCGATGCGCCGATGAGCTCGACGCCGTATTGCTCGAGCACCCCCTCACTGACTAGGTCGAGCGCGCAGTTGAGCGCGGTCTGCCCGCCCATGGTCGGCAGCAGCGCGTCCGGGCGCTCGTGCGCGATGATGCGCTCGACCACGCGCCAGTTGATCGGCTCGATATAGGTTGCGTCGGCCATCTCCGGGTCGGTCATGATGGTCGCCGGGTTCGAGTTCACCAGGATCACCCGGAACCCTTCCTCGCGCAGCGCCTTGCAGGCCTGGGCGCCCGAGTAGTCGAACTCGCAGGCCTGCCCGATCACGATCGGTCCGGCGCCGATGATCAAGATGCTATGGATATCTGTGCGCTTGGGCATGGCCTAGAAGCGTATCCGAGGTTCTGAGTCGGTTGTCGCGTCCAGAAGACGCGTGATTAAGTCTTGTGCGGTCGGCCTGATCTGACCCCGGCCTAGGGGACGGAGTGACGGCCGGCCCACGCGATAACGGCCTTCAGCAGGGCCATCCAGCGACCGCGGCGCGGGCTGCCCCGCCCACCGGCTCGTGCGGCCCTCGCCAGTGCGCCACCGCCAAGATTGAAGGATGGGCTCGGTTGTGCCTGCTAGCCGTTGGCGTCTGCCGAATTGACCGCTCAAACAGGTTTTCCGGAGCGCTCGGCGCACGCATCCATCATCGCGGTGAACTGCGCGAACAAGGGCGCTACATCGTGCGGTCCGGGGCTCGCTTCCGGGTGTCCCTGGAAGCTGAAGGCTGGATGCGTCCGGTGCCGCAGACCCTGCAGTGACCCGTCGAATAGCGAGCGATGCGTCGCCTCGACCTCGTCCGGCAGGCTCTGCTCATCGATCGCGAAGCCATGATTCTGGCTGCTGATCATCACCCGAGCGGTTGCCAGATCCTGCACCGGATGATTCGCACCGTGATGTCCGAACTTCATCTTGACGCTCTGCGCCCCAGTGGCCAACCCGAGCAGCTGGTGCCCGAGACAGATGCCGAACAACGGCATGTCGAGCGAGAGCAGCTCACGGATCGCCGCAATCGCGTAATCGCAGGGCTCCGGGTCGCCCGGTCCATTGCTCAAGAAGATCCCGTCCGGCTCCAACGCGAGCACCTCCGAGACAGGCGTCTGCGGGGGCACCACCGTGACCCGGCAGCCATGATCCACGAGCAATCGCAAGATGTTGCGTTTGATCCCGTAGTCATAGGCGACGACATGGCGCCTCAGCCGGTTGTCATCCCACGGCGAGGGCTCAGGCAACCCGCCGGCAAGGCTCCAAGTCCCCTGCGTCCAGCGATACGGGCTGCTGACCCCGGCCTCCCGCGCCAGGTCCATCCCCTTGAGCCCTGGGAACGCAGCCGCGGCCGCGAGGGCCGCCTGCTCATCGGCATCCCCACCGGCGATCAGGCAGCCATTCTGCGCCCCCTTCTCGCGCAGCAGCCGCGTCAGCCGGCGCGTATCGATGTCGGCGATGCCGACGACCTGATGCCGCTCGAGATACTCGCTCAGGGTCTCCCGTCGCCGAAAATTACTCGCCACGATGGGCAGGTCGCGGATGATCAATCCAGCGGCCTGAACCGCCGTCGACTCCTCGTCCTCATCGTTCACACCGGTGTTCCCGATGTGCGGATAGGTCAGCGTGACAAGCTGCCGTCGGTATGAGGGATCGGTCAGGATCTCCTGATAGCCGGTCATCGCCGTATTGAAGACGACCTCGCCGACACTTTGGCCGCGGGCGCCGATAGACGTCCCATGAAAGACCGAGCCGTCTTGCAGGACGAGGATCGCTGGAATCGTCAACACAGTCTCCGAGGCAATCGGTGGTGCAGCATACGCCAAGAGTGAGATCGGATGCGTCGCCAAGAGCCGACTCAGGTCGGCATGCCGCAACCGAACCCGGCGCGCGTGCAAACGGGTGCGGATGTTAGCGAAACGCTCGCGCCCTGTCTATTAGGCGTTGTTGCAGCGCAGCACAGTTCTAGGTTGCTAGCACCGATGATGAATTCCCCTTTCCGACCAATTTCCGGCCAACCCCCCACGCCCCGGCTGCTTTCTCCTGGGTGATGTGATGCATCCCTGGGCCTCGCCAGAGCTGTAACTCCTCACGCTGACGGCTGTTCCTTCATGCCTGCAGCCTTCATGACCCGTTTGCTCTGCATCCTCCAGCCGTACGAACGGAGTCACAACCTGAGCCTTCGAGAATCCTGGTCAGGCCCTGCTCAAGCTAATGACGACATGGCCTGGATTTGGTGGCTCTGTTTGGAGACACTAGTATTTGGCCAAGGGGTGGCGGTAGGCCCACCGCGGCTGCGCGGGCGATCCGGCACCATCCGATCCGGAATTGAGGGCAACCCTTGCAAGCTATCGGATTTAAGATTGACCCTCGCCCGTTCCGATGCTTCCCTGCAGCTCTTCCGATTCAGACTCAAGACGCTAGTTCGCATGGCCGAGACGCCTCCCCCAAACGAACCTTCCCCGGCCCAAAACCGCAAGGATGGCATTGCTGCGGAAACGCAGCACTCACAGCAGGATGCAACACCTCCTGGGGTCCCGGGATCGAGCTCGGCCACCCAGCCGGAGTCCTCGCCCGAAACACCCGAGTCTTCGCGCGGGGCAGAGGACGATTCGGGAAGCGACCGCGATACCGAGGCAGCAACCCCGTCCGCGATCAGTGCGACATCTGCCGAAGCAACGGAAGACGCCCCGCAATCCGGCGACGAGCCGGTTTCCGCTCACACACGGTTGTCCGAGCCGATTCCTGCTGGACCAGCGGCTTGGCAGCGTGAGGGGCCCAAGATAGCCACCCAGATCGGCGCACAGTCGAGCAACCAGTGGCTGATCCCATGGGGTGATCTGATGATGGTGATGTTCGTGCTGTTCGCCGTGTTGGTCACGCTGCAGATGCGCGAGAACCAACGCCTTGTCGAAAACGCCGAACGCGAGTACCAAGCAGCACACCGACAGCAGGGCGAGCGCGAGATGGAATCGGGCATCCGTGAGCAAACCGAAAAGCAGCCAGTGCCGATCCCAGGCATCGGTCAGGATACGCAGTTCCCGAGCTTCGCCCCGCTGATGCGCGTCAATGTCTTCGAGCGCAGCCAGGATGCTGTGCGCGATGCGCGCGTCGACAATGTCGAGATCGTGCTGTTGGAAGATGACTCGGTGAAGGTCAGCGTGAAAGGCCCAATGTTTTTCGAGTTGGGGAAGGCACGTCTAAGACCTCAGGTGCGCGACTTCTTGGATCGCCTTGCCGACGTGATCGAGCAGACGCCGTATAATGTGCATGTCATCGGGCATACTGATGATTATCCGGTCGACACTGAGGTCTTCCCAAGCAACTGGGAGCTTTCAACGGCGCGTGCGGCACGGGTTGCCCGCTATCTGATCGATCGCGCCGACATCGATCCGCGACGCTTCACGGTGATGGGTCACGGCGAGTTCAAGCCGGCGGCCGCCAATACCAACGACGCCAACCGCGCACTCAACCGCCGCGTGGAGATCATCATCACTCGTGAGATCCCGGAGCCGGACGATCTATCCTCGGAGCCGAATGAGACGCCCCAATGAGCCGAATGAACCTCCTCGCCGTTGCCTTCTTCGGCACCCTATTCGCCAGCAGCTTTCTGCTAACCGATCACTCGGCGTTGTTCCTGAACGCGATCGCGGTGGTGATCGTCTTGTCTGGAACCCTCGGGGCAACCTTTCTCAGCTATCCCTCGAGTGAGATCCGCGCCGCCGCTTTGGTCGCGTTCAACAGTTACACCCGCAAGACCCCGACCGAGTACGAGATCATCGATTCAATGCTCGATATCGCGGTGCGCTCTCGCCAACATGGCATCCTCGCCCTGGAGCAGGTCGAGGGTCATACAACCGTAAGCTTCTTGCGCTCAGCGCTGGGTATGGTTGTCGACGGCTACAAGCCCAGCGAGGTCCGCGACATCCTGGTCACTGAGATGCACTACTTCAGTCAGCGGCGTGGTCGACATGAGCGGCTGTTTCGATATATGGCGCAGTTGGCGCCCGCCTTCGGTGTCGCCGGCTCGGTTGTTGGTCTGATCGGGATGCTGGCCGGGATTGGCGACCCCGATGTCATCCTGAACAGCATCCCGATCGCGCTCACTTCGACGCTCTACGGCATCTTGCTCGGTAATTTCCTGCTTACGCCGATTGCTGAAAACATCAGCGCAAAGACCTCAAAGGAGCTGATGCTGCAAACACTGATCAGCGACGGAGTCATGGCGATCCTGCAGGAGCACAACACGCTGAAGTTGGCACGGAAGCTGGAATCTTTCCTGACACCCGCCAAGCGACACGAGCCAGCACACAGCCTATTCGAGATCCGCGAGCGCTACCGCGCGTTGCGCGGCAACATGCAAGAGGACGTCTGACCGGTGTCGTCACCAGTCGACACGAGCCTCGACCGTCCTTGCGGGACAGGCCAGCTACGCTTAGTTCCCGGCGCCTAGAGCTGAGATTCAACCCAGCGCACGATCCCGTTGGTATCCATCGCACCGGCTTGACGGGCGCGTTCCTGGCCGCCAGCGAAGATCGCGATGGTCGGGATGCTGCGAATCCCGAAGCGCATCGCCAGCCCCTGCTCCTCCTCGGTATTGACCTTCGCGAGCCGGGCACGCGGCTCCAGCTGCCCCGCTGCGGCCTCGAACGCGGGCGCCATCATCTGGCAGGGTCCGCACCACGACGCCCAGAAATCGACCACTAACGGCAGATCGCTGCGCGCGGTGTGACGGTCGAAACGTGCCTGATTCAGCGCGATGGGGCGGCCTTCGAACAGTGGACGATGGCACTGTCCGCAGTGCCCGCCCTCGACAAGACGCTCGGCCGGAAGCCGATTGACCGCATCGCAGTGCGGACAGACGACATGGATTGGGTTTGACATGGGCATTCCTCCTGTAAACGACCCCAAACATCAGTGCAGCCGGTGAACGCTGCGCAGCAAGCGCACTGCTCAACCTAGGTCAGGGCCCACTAGCTTGATTGAAGGTGAAGCCCCAATTATTTTCCAACCGGAGAACAAGCGCCAAACTTGAAACCTCCGCGCAACTCACCAAGAAGGGAACCGCGCATGACAGACTCTCCTCATATTGCGACCGTTACCGCCGCCGACTTCGAGTCCGTGGTCATCCAGGGCTCGTTCGAGCGGCCGGTGCTCGTGGACTTCTGGGCCGACTGGTGCGCGCCTTGCCGACAGCTGATGCCCATCCTGTCGCGGCTCGCCGACGAATTCAAAGGCCAGCTCCTGCTCGCAAAGGTCGACACCGAGGCCGAGCAGGCACTCGCCGCACAGGCCGGCATCCGCAGCCTGCCAACGGTGCAGTTGTACAAGGACGGCCAGCCCGTCGATCAGTTCATGGGTGCCCTGCCCGAGGGGCAGATCCGAGAATTCCTCGCCCGGCATATCAGCCGCGCCTCGGACCGCCTGCTGGACCAGGCGCGGGACGCGATGGCCGGTGGTGACCTGAGCGGCGCCGCAGCGCTGATCGAGCGCGCCGAGCGCGAGGACCCCGACAACAATCGCCTGTTCATCGCCCAGGTCCAGCTGAAGGCCGCAGAAGGCGATGCCGATGGTGCATTGGCGATGCTCGAGCGCACGCCGCTCGACCTCGCCGATGACCCCGAGCTGGCGGCACTCCGCGGACGGCTCGCATTCAGCGCCGCAGCCGCCGAGGCGCCACCAACGGAGGCGCTGACCTCGATCCTGGCCGAAGACCCGAACAATAGCGAGGCGCGCTACCAGTTGGCTGCGCGCCAGGTGCTCGCTGATGACCTCGAATCGGCCCTCGAGAACCTGCTGACGCTGCTGCGGCGCGACCGTCAATACGGCGACGACGCGGCCCGCAAGGGCATGCTCGCGATCTTCGACCTGCTCGGCGGCAGCGGCGAGCTGGTAACGCACTATCGGGCCAAGATGCTGAGCAGCCTGTACTGAGGGCGGCCGGTCTACCAAAATGAGTCCTACAGCCAGCGGATTCAGGAGCTTGCACGAGTCAAGCGGCCGCCTGATAGGGCGTCTAAAGAGCGGACAGGATACGAAAGAGAATTGAACGCGCGGAGCCGGCACTGCGGTTCTCAGTCGAACCACCCGAACCCTTCCCACGGATGACCATGCCAACGGACGGCCGTCTTCGACAGCCCGCAGCCGCAGACACCGGGGACCAACCGCAACGCGCCTGCTGGATCGACCAACAGTGGCACCAACGGGCGCAGCCAGCTCGGAATGCCAGCCTCTTGGAACAACTTGGTCAGCGGACGCCGCGGCCGGGCCTCTGCCGCACACAGTCGGCCTGGCTCGCCGAATCGAACCTGAAGCGGCGGTAACGGCGCCTGTGGCGCCTCGAGCCAACCGAGACCGCTCGGCAGTTCGAGCTTGTGCCCTTCAACCCAATCGAGCGCCACTGCCGGAGGCGGCGGCAGCGGCACCAATGCGAACAGATCGTCCCGATAGCGACGCACCTCGCACCCTGGCCAAGCGACCAATGGGGTCGCATCCGCGCGCGCACCGAGGACCTCGTCGAGGATGCGCCTCAAGAACACAGTGCTGGGGGCCAGGAAGCCTCTTGCGGTCAGCCAGCGCCTCAACAGCAGGCGGGCCTGACGCGGCTGGAGTGCGGCCAAGCCTGCCACCGAAAGCGTACCAGGCCGGCCGCCCGCAACCGCCGGCAACTGCGCATCCGCCCATTCGTCGAGGGTCTGCGCCGCGTCGGCGCAATGTCCCGCAGAGCGCGCGATGGTTCGTGCTGCCGCCGGCCAGCGCTCACGGAGCAACGGCAATACTCGGGAGCGCAACCGGTTGCGGTCAAATGCCAGGGGCTCGTTCGCCGGATCATCCAGCCAGCACAGATGGTGCTCCCGCGCATAGGCCAGCAGGGCATCGCGCTCGATCCCGAGCAATGGGCGCAGCAGTGTTCCGGACCCGAGCGGCGCCGATTGCGGCATCGCTGCCAGCCCGTGCACACCGCTGCCACGCAACAGGGCCAGCAACAGTGTCTCGGCCTGGTCATCGAGATGCTGCGCCGTCATCAGCATATCGCCAGGGGCAAGCACCTCGGCCAAGACACGATAGCGCATCTCCCGAGCAACGGCCTCGAGACTCTCGCCCGAGCGGCGCGAGACCTGCACCTGGCGCCTCGTGAACGGGACATCAAGTCCGGCACAGACCGCCCGACAATGGTTGGACCAGTCACCAGAGGCCGGATTCAGGCCATGATCGACATGGATCGCATGCAGCCGCAGCGAAAGCCGCTCCCGCAGCCGGGAACAGGCATGCAAGAGCACATGGGAATCGAGCCCTCCACTGAAGGCGAGCCATAGCCTCGCGGGGAACGGCCAGCGCTCGAGCTCGCTTCGCAGGACCTCAACCGAGAACGCAGCCATGCCAGCAGTCGCTCATCGACGCGCTGCAACGCGGCTCACCGGACCGATAGGCTAGAGAGCGAGCGGTGCCGCTCGGGACCGGAACGGCTGTGCCCACCGCCGAACGCCCGCTCAGTCCTTGAAACGCCCGTACCCGCGCAAGCGCTCATAGCGGGCGACGAGTAGCTGACCGACCGGCTGACTCATGACCTGCTGCAACTCGTCCACCAGCACCATCTTCAACGAAGAGGCGGTATCGTCGACATTGCGATGCGCGCCGCCGCGGGGCTCAGGCACCACCGCATCGACCAGACCGAGCTCATACAGTCGATCCGAGGTGATCGCCATCGCCTCGGCCGCGGACTGGGCCTTCTCGGCGCTCTTCCAGAGGAT
The DNA here is from genome assembly GCA_009908845.1 of Gammaproteobacteria bacterium. GTDB lineage: Bacteria > Pseudomonadota > Gammaproteobacteria > Chromatiales > Chromatiaceae > Lamprobacter. The sequence continues at coordinate 38,233 of JAAAOQ010000221.1, read as the reverse complement.
CGAGGCACAGCCCTCGGGTGAGATCACCGAATAGGTACTGAACTGGAGCATGATCAGCCGATCGCCGACCCCGATCGCCAAGGCACCACCCGAGCCGCCCTCGCCGGTCACGGTCACGATGATAGGCACCCGCAGCCCGGCCATCACCTGCAGGTTGCGCGCGATCGCCTCGCTTTGGCCACGCTCCTCGGCGCCGACCCCCGGATAGGCGCCCGGCGTATCGATGAAGGTCAGGATCGGCAGGCCGAAACGCTCGGCCATCTGCATCAACCGCAGCGCCTTGCGATACCCTTCCGGCCGCGGCATGCCGAAGTTGCGGCTGATCTTCTCCTTGGTGTCGCGGCCCTTCTGATGGCCGATAACCATCACCGCCTGGCCGTCGAGCCGCGCCAACCCGCCGACGATCGCACGGTCGTCGGCAAAGGCCCGATCGCCGTGCAGCTCCTGAAACCCCTCGAAGACGCGGTCGACGTAATCGAGGAAGTAGGGCCGCAGCGGATGCCGCGACAACTGCGAGATCTGCCAGGGCGTCAGCGACGAGAAGATCTGCTCGGTCAGCGCCCGGCTCTTGGTCTCCAGGTGCTCGATCTCGTCGGCGATATTGATGCCGTCCTCATCGCCGGGACCATGCCGGCCCAGATGTTGGGCACCGAGCGTCGCGCCGAGGTGGCGCAGCTCTTCGATCTTCGCCTCGAGCTCGGCGACCGGTTGTTCGAAATCGAGAAAGTTCAGGTCCATAGTCGCCGGATTCTACGTGAAACCGCATGCGTCGCGACAGTCAGGATCTTTCCGAATCTGCCCGCGACGTGCAGATCCGAGCGGGCAGCCTCAGCTCAGATCCGATATTCTTCATGATCCTTCGATGTAAACAGCCACGCGATCGCATCGCCCAGCGGGTTCCCGGAGGCTCGATCAACATGACCGCGCAGCCCTGACGATTTCCTGAGGTTCTAATGACCAGCAGGTGTTTTGCTAGGACTTATCGGCCTCCCATAACGATCTAGACTGTCCGGCCGCAGCGCGTGTCGTCGCGCTTGGCGACCTTGGGAACCGAGAGATCATTTCCGACTCCGACTCGTGCCAGCCAGCCGTATGACCCCACCGCCAGATTCTCGCTATCTCGTCTTGATCAGTGTCCACGGCCTTATCCGCGGCAACAATCTCGAGCTCGGACGCGACGCCGATACCGGCGGCCAGACGCTCTATGTCGTCGAGTTGGCCAGAGCGCTCGCTGCGCGGGACGATGTCGAGCGGGTCGACCTCTTCACCCGCCTCGTCGATGATCCGCATGTGAGCCCGGATTACGCCCAGCCGGTCGAAGAGATCGGCAACGGCGCGCGTATCGTCCGCATCGAAGCCGGTCCCGCCGAATACCTGCCCAAGGAACAGCTCTGGGACTATCTCGATACCTTTGCCGACAACATGCTCGGCTTCCTGCGCGATCAGGAGACCGGACCCAGCCTGATCCACAGTCACTATGCCGACGCCGGCTATGTCGGCACCCGAGTCTCGAACCAGCTCGGCGTGCCGCTCGTCCACACCGGCCATTCGCTCGGTCGGGTCAAACGGCGCCGCCTACTCGCCTCCGGCGTCAAACAGGAGGTGATCGACGCGCGCTACAACATGGATCGTCGGATCGACGCCGAGGAAGAGACGCTCGGCGCCGCCAGCCTGGTCGTCACCAGCACGACGCAAGAGATCCAGGAGCAATACGGCCTCTACGACCACTATCAGCCCAATCGGATGTCGGTGATCCCGCCCGGCACCGACCTGACCCGCTTCCACCCGCCAGATGGCGCCGAGCAGAAGGCGCCGATCAAGAAGGAGCTCGCCCGCTTCCTGCGCGAGCCGAAGAAGCCGATCATCCTCGCCCTCTCGCGTCCCGACGAGCGGAAGAATATCGCGACCCTGGTCGATGCGTTCGGCGAGTCCGAAGAGCTTCAGAACAACGCGAACTTGGTGATCGTCGCCGGTAATCGCGACGACATCCGCGATCTCGACAGCGGCGCGCAGCAGGTCCTGACCGATATCCTGATCCTGATCGACCTGCACGACCTCTATGGCAAGGTTGCCTACCCGAAGCACCACAGCGCCGACGAGGTCCCGATCCTTTATCAGATTGCAGCCGCCTCGCGCGGCGTCTTCATCAACCCAGCATTGACCGAGCCGTTCGGGCTGACCCTGATCGAGGCCGCTGCCAGTGGCTTGCCAATCGTCGCGACCGAGGACGGCGGCCCGATCGACATCATCAGCCATTGCAAGAACGGCATCCTGATCGACCCGCTCGACAAGCAGGACATCACCAAGGCGCTGCTGAAGGTCGTCAGCGATGCTTCACGCTGGAGGACCATGGCCAAGAACGGCCTCAGCGGTGTCAAGGCACACTACTCCTGGGAGGCGCACGCCGAAAGTTACGTAAAGGCGATCGCGCCCTTGCTCGACGAGGTCGAGCCGCCACCGCGAGCGCCGGTGGCCCGGCGCCCGATGCTCTATCACGATCGGGCGATCTTTACCGACCTCGATCAGAACCTGCTCGGTGATCCCGACGCCCTGGCCGATTTCCTGCGCATGATCCGCGAGAACCATAGCTGCACCAGCTTCGGCATCGCGACCGGCCGGCGGCTGGATTCGGCCCTGCAGGTGATGCGCCGCTACGGCATCCCGCGTCCGGACGTGCTGATCACCGCGCTCGGCACCGAGATCTACTACGCTCCCCAGCTCACCGCTGATGCCGCCTGGGCGCGACATATCGACCATCTCTGGTATCCGCGCCGGGTGCGCGACGTGCTCACCGACCTGCCCGGTATCGAGCGTCAGCCCAAGTCCGAGCAGAGCCGCTTCAAGGTGAGCTTCTATATCGACCCGGAGCGAGCCCCTTGCCTCGACGAGATCGCCAGTATCCTGCACCAGGCCGATCTCAACGTGCATCTGAACCTCTCGTTCGGTCAGTTCCTCGACGTCGTCCCGGCGCGCGCCTCGAAGGGGCTCGCACTGCGCTATGTGGCCGACCAGTTCAGCATCCCGATCGAGCACTGCCTCACCGCCGGCGGCTCCGGCGCCGATGAAGACATGATGCGCGGCAATACCCTGGCCGTGGTCGTCGCCAACCGCCATCACGAGGAGCTCTCGCAGCTCACCGATACGGAAAGCATCTACTTCGCCGAGAAGCCGTTCGCTGCCGGCATCCTCGAGGCGATCGAGCACTATCGATTCTTCGATGCCTGTCAGGTGCCGCGCCGACCCGAAGACGAGGCGGCGCAGGATTCGGATGGTTAGTCGCATTCCTGGGTTCGCATGCGCCCTGAGCGGTTCCGCACCGTTATCTTCCTGGCTGCCCCCCATCCGCCGGAGTGACCTGAGCCAAACGATCGGTCAGGTCGCCGGCCTTGAGCCTTGCCACGCAAGCCCGCTCCCTTCAAGACGGATTGTCCGAGAATCGGGCATGACCCATTGATCCTTTGGCTGTCTCTACCTGTCTGCAGAGGGTGAACCTTGCTGATTTGTTGAGCCGATCCGGAAGATCGGACCGGCAAGACATCACTGAAGCTCCACGCTGACCTGGCTTGAACGGCCATCGGCATCGACAACGGCAATGGTCGCGAAACCGGTGCCGTCCGGCTGCCACCGTGCGACCCGGGCATAGGGCTCGCGCGCAATCGGCACACCGTTGGCGAGCCAGAGGAACGGTGGGCGCCCGTTGCGGACCTTGAGCACCAGCGCCTGCACATTGCTGCCGGCGGACCCGCCCACGAGATCGATGCGCGCCCCGTCCGGCGGGAAGGCAATAGCAGGCCCCTCTCGACCGGACTCCGTGGTCTCGTCGGCAACGCGCTGCAAGGGGCGCGGCAGTTGGGCAGTCGACGCGAACAGCACTCCATTCGGCGGCCCCGGCAGTGGTACCTGTTTGCCGATTCGCGCGAAGGCATGGCGCAGGATCGGCACAGCGGCATCGCCCCCGGTCAGGCCCGGCACCGCAGCGCCATCGGAGCGGCCCGCCCAGACACCGACCACATGCGCACCGTCGTAGCCAAGCGCCCAGGCATCGCGATAGCCATAAGACGTCCCGGTCTTGATCGCGACCCCGTCGCTGTGCTGATCGAGACGGCCCGCGCCGGAGAGAATCGAGCCGAGATACCAAGCCGCGCGCTCCTCGAGCACCGGGTTTGCCGACCTGTCCGCTGCATCGCGTCGTTGGGCAGCGGCATCGTCTTGAGCCACGAGCCGCTCCCGCAGGTGGACCGGCTGGCCGCCATTGGCGATCGCCGCATAGAGGGCCACGAGCTCCTTTAGCGTCAGCCCGAGCCCGCCGAGCCCGATCGCGAGCCCCGCCGGACCGGACGCCGCGGCTGGCAGCGCGGGCTGAGCCCCGGCACGTCTAAGGCGCGCAAGCAGCCGCGCTGGGCCAACGCGCTCGAGCAAGGTCACGGCCGGGACATTCAATGACTGTTGCAGCGCGCTGCGCACCGTGACCGTGCCCTGGAACCCGCGATCGAAGTTCTCGGGGACATAGCCACCGAACGCGCTCGGGCGATCCTCGATCAAGCTCTCCGGATGCGCCAGACCGAGCTCGAATGCCAGCCCGTAGATCATGGGTTTCAGGGTCGAGCCGGGCGAGCGCGGCGCACGGGTCATATCGACGAAGCCGTCGCGCTCGCGGTCGAGCAGGTCCGCCGAGCCGACGCTCGCAAGCACCTCGCCGCTGCGGTAATCGGCCGCCAGAAGCGCCACCGATACCGCGTCGGGAAGACGCGCGGCCTGCTCTGCGGCCAGCGCCTCGAGACGCTGCTGCAGCTCGGCATTGAGGGTCAGTCGGTGCTCATCAGCCACCGCAGAAGCCACTGGCGCCGAAGCGACGAGGCGCCGCGTCAGATGCGGCGCGAGCAATGGGAAGGGGCGCCGCTTGGTCGGGATCGGCTCACGCCGCGCCGCCGCGGCGGCGTCGGCATCAATCAGCCCAAGCGCCTCGGCGCGCGCGAGCACCCGGTCGCGTCCGCGCCGCGCCGCCTCCGGAAAGCGATCCGGCCGGCGCTGTTCCGGGGCCTGCGGCAAGGCTACCAGCAGCGCCGCCTGCGCCGGCGTCAGGCGCGCCGGCTCACGTCCGAACCAGGCCAGCGCCGCGGCGCGCACCCCCTCGAGATTGCCGCCGAATGGCGCCAGGTTCAGATAGGCGTCGAGCACCCGACCTTTGTCGACGTGGCGCTCAAGCGCCAACGCCCCGATCAATTGGCGCCATTTATCGTCGAACGAGCCCGTCGCCAGCCCGAGACGGAGCCGGACCACCTGCATGGTCAGGGTTGAGCCGCCGGAGACGATGCGCCTATGTCGCAGCATCTGCCAGGCAGCTCGCGCCAGCGCCCGGATGTCGACTCCAGAATGGGCATAGAACCGCCGATCCTCGTAGCCCAGCAGCATCTGCAGGTAGAGCGGATCGACCTCACCACGCGAGATCGGCAAGCGCCAGCGCCCATCGGCGACGGTGAAGGCCCGCAGCAAGCGGCCATTGCGGTCCAGCACGACCGGCGAGCATGGAACCTCGAGCGACACCGGCTCGGCGCTGCTCAGGGTACGCTCGATCAGCAGCCAACCGCCCATCGCCAGTATGACGAGGCCGACCAACCCGATCGCGACCCAGGCCGCGGATCGTTTGATCTGAGAGAATTTGGCGCCCTCAAGCAATCTAGCGCGCGGTCACCGGCTCGGCATAGAGGTCGTGCTCATCGCTGGCGGTGATCTCGACCTCAATGAAATCGCCCGGGTCCAGCTCCCAGGCGCCATCGATGATCACGGCCCCATCGATCTCGGGCGCATCGGCATGGCTGCGCGCGATCACCCGCTCTTCCAGCACCTCGTCGACCAGCACGATCTCGCGCCTGCCGATGCGCGCCGCCAGCTTGGCACGGCTGATCTCGGCCTGAACCGCCATGAAACGTTCGTGGCGTTCTTCCTTGAGCGTGTCCGGCACGGGATCGGGCAACGCATTGGCTGCCGCGCCCGCGACCGGCGAGTAGCTGAAGCAGCCGACCCGATCCAACTGGGCCTCGCGCAGGAAGGCCAATAGCTGCTCGAAATCGGCGTCGGTCTCGCCTGGGAAGCCGACGATAAAGGTGCTGCGCAAGACCAGCTCGGGACAGATCCGGCGCCAGTCGGCGAGCCGCTCGAGGACCTGCTCGGTCGCCGCCGGCCGACGCATCGCCTTCAGCACCGACGGGCTGCCGTGCTGCAGTGGCATGTCCAGATAGGGCAGGATCAGCTCGTCGGCCATCAGCGGGATCAGCCGGTCGACCTGCGGATAGGGATAGACGTAGTGCAGCCGAATCCATGCCTGCAGCTCGCCGAGGGTACGCGCCAGGGTCTCGATATCGGTCTTCAGCGGCTTCCCCTGCCAGAAGTCGGTCCGATACCGAGTATCCAGCCCGTAGGCACTGGTGTCCTGCGAGATCACCAGCAGCTCGCGCACGCCAGTCTCGACCAGTCCGCGCGCCTCGTCGAGGATGCCGCCGATTGGCCGGCTGACCAGGTCGCCGCGCATGCTCGGGATGATGCAGAAACGGCAGCGATGATTACAGCCCTCGCTGATCTTGATATAGGCGTAGTGGGCCGGGGTCAGCTTGATCCCCTGCGGCGGCACCAGGTCCAGCAAGGGATCGTGCGCCGGGCGCGGCAGATGCGTCTGGACGGCCTCCATCACCGCATCCTCGGCCTGCGGACCGGTCACGGCCAAGACCTCGGGATGCGCGTCGCGGATCACGTCGGCCCGGGCGCCCAGGCAGCCGGTGACGATCACCCGGCCATGTTCGTCCAGGGCCTCGCCAATCACGTCCAGCGACTCGTCGACCGCGGCATCGATGAAGCCGCAGGTGTTGACGACGACCAGATCGGCCGCGGCGTAATCAGGCGCGATCTGATAACCGTCGGCCCGCAGCCGGGTCAGGATGCGCTCGGAGTCGACCGTCGCCTTCGGGCAGCCGAGACTGACGAAGCCGACCTTAGGGATGGATCTCATATCAGAAGCCTGGATGTGCTAAGCGATTATAGTCACTCGCCCTGGTTTCCGGACAGGCTGAGCCCATCGGTGCTGACTGTTCCGGCGCTTTCTGTCCGGCGATCAGGCGAAATGGCTATACCTTGAATCCCGCAGAATCGACCGTCCGGGTGGCAGCGTGCCAAGGGCACTACCGTGAATCACGCCGGATGCATCGTCCGGGGTGGTACCGTGCCATGCGCATTAGCGCAAAGGCTCCGCAGAGATTGCGCAAGGCCGGCTAGGTACTCTTGGCCGCGAAGCGGAGCGTTCTGCTGCACGTTGTTGGTTAAACTCCCCTATGGAAAGAGCCACTCCAACATCCGGATGAAGCCAACCACCGCCCCCACGGCGCCGACCAACCAGAGCGTCTGGCGATGGATGGCGGTGCGCAGACTGGCCTCGGTTGCCTTGATCTCCACCCTGGCTTCCTGAACCTCGACACGCACCTCTTGGACCTGCAGCTCGACCTGCTTGATCTCTTTTTGCAGCCGCAGCTCCATCTCCTTGTTCTCGCCACGAACAACCTCGACGTCCTTGTTCAACTCGCCACGAAGTGCCTCGATCTCCTTGCGGACCTCCTCGATTTCTTTCTGCAACCGCAACTCGGATTCACGCACGTCCTGTGCGGTGGCGACCTCACTGGCGCGTGGCCAGGCCTCTTCGAGCCGACCGATCGCGTGGGCGATCAGCTGGAAGCGCGCCTGATCATCGGCCGCATCGGAAAGCTGCTCATAGAGCTCGAGTGCAACACTCATGGGGGATCACTTCCTGACATCACGCTTTCGCTAGACTGGCATCGGCCCGATCGGCTGTCCAGCCACCTCTGGGATCAGGCGCAAGCGCCTGCCAATCATAGCCCCAGCTCACGCCAGCGCCGCTCGACGCGCTTGACCGAGACCGGATAGGCCGTGCCCAACTGCTGCGCGAACAGCGAGACGCGCAGCTCCTCGAGCATCCAGCGGATCTCATCGAGGCGCTCGTCCTCGCGTTCCGCCGCCATTGCGGCGGCACGGCGTTCGCGCCAACGCTCGAGCAGCGGCGCCATCTCCTGCATCCGGTCGCGGTCCCGGCTCGCCGCCGAGGGCAGCTTCTCGGCGCGCTGATCGAGCGCCTTCAGATAACGCGGATAGTCGCGCAGACGCTCGAATGGCACCGCGGTAAGGAAGCCACGGAAGACCAATGCATCCAGCTGCGCCTGCATATCCAGCACCGACGGCATCCAGTTGATCTGGGTGATCCCGGCGAGGCGTTTGCGCAGCGCCTGGTAGGTGCCGAGGATGGTCGACACCAGGGCGCAGACCTCTTGCGCGACCGAGATCAGCCGCGGCTTGTTCGTCGTCAACCGTTGCTCGAAGCTCGCCTGGTCGCGGATCGGCGGCTGGCCCTCGGTGAAGGTCAGATCGAGGATCAGTGCGATCAGCTCATCGCTCAGGTCGACGGCCGCGGCCGCGCTGGTCTTGGCCCCAGCACCGCCCGGCGTCGCCGCCGCCCCAGCCGCGCTCGTCGTGCCTGGCCCCTTGCCGCTACCCTTGCCCTTCTTCTTGCCGCGCTTGCGTGCTTTGGGAGTCGTCCCCTGCCAGACGGCTGCACTCAGTGCGCCAGCTGCGGCCGCCGCCGAGTCGGAAGACACCTGTGCCCCGACGGCCTTGATGCTGGCATCCGCTGCGTCGGCGCGCCGGCCTGAAGCCGGCGTTGATGCCGACCCCGCAGACGCCGATCCCGCCCCGGCAGGCGCTGATGCCGGCCCCGTCCCGCGCGTACGCCCTTCGCCAGCACCCGCATCACGGCGATTCGGGTCACCGAGCGGGACTGTCGGCTGCGGCGCCTTGGCGTATTGCAACCGCATCCGGTCGATGCCGCCCTCGCCTTCGCAGAGGTTGCGGCGCAGATAGCGCAGATCGGTTCCAAGGGTCAGCATGATCAGCCGGCGCAATCCGGCGCGCATCGCGGTCGCAGCACGCGACTCCGAGTCGAGCACCCGGATCGCAACCGCGTCGCCCTGATCCAGCAGCGCCGGCCAGCCGCGGATGCGGATACCGCCGCGGTCCAGATCGAGATGATCCGGCAGCGCGCCGAAATCCCAGCGCGTGATCCCATCACGCTCGATCGCGTGCCCCCAGCCGGTTGGACCGCCAGCGGCGACCCCGGAGCCCCCGCCGGCCCCAGACACGGCGCCCGTTCCAGCCGCAGTCCCAGCGTCACCTACAGCGCCACCTCCAGCGCCAATTCCAGATGCGGTGCCCCTGCCGGCGAGCCCAGCCGCCGCCAGCGAGCCCGCAGCCACGCTGCCATCACCATAGCGGCGCTTGAGCGCGATCAGGTCATCGCCGCGCGCGATCTGCTTGCCCTCGCCGTCGATCAGCTTCAGGTGCATGCGCAGATGGGGCGGCAGCGCATCCAGGTCCCAGGCATCCTCGGGCACCTGCTCGCCGGTGAGCGCCCTCAACTCCTCGCCCAGGGCCTGGATCAACGGCCGATCCGAGGCTTGAAGCCGCGCGGCGACCCGCTCGGCGGTCTCCGGGATCGGCACGAACGCGCGCCGCAATGTCTTCGGCAGGCCGCGCAGCATGGCCGTGATCCGATCGGCGAGCAGGCCTGGCACCAGCCAGTCGAGCCGCTCGGGCGCAACCTGATTGATCAGCACCTGCGGCAGCACCAGCGTCACGCCATCGGCCTCATGGCCGGGCTCGAAGCGATACTCCAGCGGTAGCTCGGTCGCGCCGATGGTCAAGGCATCCGGGAAGCGCTGCGGGGTGATCGCACCGGCATCGTGCTGCATCACCTGCCCGAGGTCCATGTGCAGCAGCTTCGGTTGCTGACGCGTCGCCTTGCGCAGCCAGCGCTCGAATTGGGGCTTGGAGTAGATCCCGGACGGCACCCGCTCGTTGTAGAAGGCGTAGATCGCCTCCTCGTCGACCAGGATGTCGCGCCGGCGCGACTTGGCCTCGAGCGCGTGCACCTCGGCGATCAGCTCCTGATTGTGCCGCCAGAACGGCGCGCGGGTCTCGAAGTCGCCCTCGACCAGCGCCGAGCGCAGGAAGACCTCGCGCGCCTCGGCCGGATTGATCGGGCCATAGTTAACGCGGCGGCGGCTGAACAGGGTGATGCCGTAGAGGGTCACGGTCTCGAATGCGGCGACCTGGCCGGCGCGCGACTGCCAGTGCGGCTCGGACCAACTGCGCTTGAGCAGGTGCGCCCCGGCCTGCTCGATCCAGCCCGGTTGGACCTTGGCGCAGATGCGCCCGAAATCGCGGGTGGTCTCGACCCGCTCGGCGCAGACGATCCACTTCGGTGTCGCCTCGAACAGCGTCGAGCCCGGGTGGATATAGAAGCGGCCGCCGCGCGCGCCCTGATACTCGCGCTGCTCGTCCTTGCGGCCGATGGTGCTGAGCAGACCGGTCAGCAGGGCCCGATGGACCTCTTCATAGGTGCCTTCGGCCTGATGCTTGACCGGGCGACGGCTCGGGGGCTTGCCCGCGTTCTGGCTCTGGTTTTGACCCAGAGGCTCCCCTGCTTCCTGATGACTCGCAGGTTGGCCCGCTTGCTGGCTCCGATTCTGGCTCCTATGCCCGCCTACTTCCTTGTGAGGTTTCTTGCCGGCTTTCGAACCTGAGCCCTGATCCGCGTTCTTGCCGGCGTTCTTGCCCAGGTTCTGACCCGCACCCTCGCCCTGGTGACCGTCGAGCTTATCGCGATAGCCCAGCTCGGCCATCAGCTCATGCAGTTGGATCTGGGTGTCCCGCCACTCCTGCACCCGATTCCAGGACAGGAAATGGTTCTTGCACAGGCGCTGGTATTTGCGCCGGGTCAGATGGCGGCGCTCCTTGTCGAGGAAATCCCAGAGATTGAGGAAGCCGAGGAAATCGGACTCGGGATGGCGGAAGGTCGCGTGGATCTCGTCGGCGGCCTGCTGCTGCTCGAGCGGACGCTCGCGTGGGTCCTGCACCGCGAGCGCCGCGGCGATGATGGTCAGCTCATGCTGGCAGTGGTGCGCGGCGCCAGCGAGCAGCATGCGGCCGATGCGCGGGTCGACCGGCAGGCGCGCGAGCTGCTTGCCGATCGGGGTCAGCGCGCCATCGCCGTCGATCGCGGCCAGCTCCTCCAAGGTCCGATAGCCATCCGAGATCAGCCTTGGATCGGGCGGATCGACGAACGGGAAGCGCTCGATCTCGCCGAAGCCGAGCTGCTTCATCTGCAGGATGACCGCGGCCAGGTTGGAGCGGCGGATCTCGGGCTCGGTATGCGCGGCGCGAGCGGTGAAGTTGTCCTCATCGTAGAGGCGGATGCAGACACCGGAGGCGACCCGGCCGCAGCGGCCCTTGCGCTGGTCGGCCGAGGCCTGCGAGATGCGCTCGACCGGCAGCCGCTGCACCTTGCTGCGATGGCTGTAGCGGCTGATGCGGGCGAAGCCGGGGTCGACCACGTAGTGGATGCCCGGCACCGTCAGCGAGGTCTCGGCGACATTGGTCGCCAGCACCACCCGGCGGCGCCCGTGCGCCTGGAACACCCGCGCCTGCTCGGCCGGGCCCTGGCGCGCGAACAGCGGCAAGACCTCGGTCGACGGTGGATGATGCTTGCGCAGGGTCTCGGCGGTCTCGCGGATCTCGCGCTCGCCGGAGAGGAACACCAGCACATCGCCGGGCCCCTCGCGCGCCAGTTCGGCGACCGCGTCAGAGATCCCCTGCTGCATCGCGTCATCGCGCTCGCCGGCGTGCGCCTCCTCGGGTGGACGGTAGCGCACCTCGACCGGATAGGTGCGCCCGGAGATGCTGATGATCGGCGCTGGGGTGCCATCGGGCACGGCGAAGTGCTTGGCGAAGCGCTCCGGGTCAATGGTCGCCGAGGTCACGATCAGCTTCAGGTCTGGGCGCTTCGGCAGCAGCTGCTTCAGATAGCCGAGCAGGAAATCGATGTTGAGGCTGCGCTCGTGCGCCTCGTCGATGATCAGGGTGTCGTATTCATTCAGGAAGCGGTCGTGCTGGATCTCGTTCAGCAGGATGCCGTCGGTCATCAGCTTGACCGCGGTCTCGGCGCGTACGCGGTCGTGGAAGCGGACCTTGTAGCCGACCGGCGCGCCGAGCTCGGTGCCGAGCTCCTGCGCGACCCGGCTGGCCAGGCTGCGCGCGGCGATCCGGCGCGGCTGGGTATGGCCGATGCGCCCGAAGACTCCTCGGCCGAGCTCGAGACAGATCTTCGGCAGCTGGGTCGACTTGCCGGAGCCGGTCTCGCCGCAGAGCACGATCACCTGGTGCTCGCGAATCAGCGCCGCGACCTCGTCGCGGCGCTCGCTGACGGGCAATTCTGGCGGAAATGGGATCGGGCTCGGGATACGCGCCTCGCGGGCATCGACCACCGCGCGCGAGCGCTCGATGGCACGCACTAGCTCGCGCCAGCGCTCACTGCCGTCTGCGGCCGATACCTCAGCAGAGGGAATACGCTCTAGATTCCTTCGTAAACGACGACGATCCTTGAGCAGGCAATGGGTAATGGTGGCCCGGGCTTCGTGGTAAGAGGTAGACAACAACGATCTCACTAGCGGTCAAACAGCAGGTGCGTCCGCAATGGCTGGCTCGGCCAACAGGATTGCATCAATGCCAGTTCAGGAGGAGCGGTACCTTAGAAGAGGCTGAGCCCCTCAGCAGATGGATGCCTTCGTCCTTTGCTACAAATAGGCACCCAGAAACGGCAGTTGGACCTGGCGGCCACCAACTGTCGCTTCCAGGATGAGCGCGAACGGAGGCGTACTGACCGAGGCAACGAACGCCAGCCTGCTGAAGATCAACGATGCACGCCAGGCAGTTCGGCGAGGGGCCTGATGTTCCCGCGCGACCAGCGCCTCTTGTCAGTCAGTCGGGCTCGGCCTCATCGAGTCGCACGGCCAGCACATCGCAGACCTCGTGCTTGAGCAGCGACTGCGGGGTCGAACCGAGCAAGCGACCAAGCCAATTGCGCTCATGGACGCCGACGACGATCAGGTCAGCGCCGATATCACGGGCTACGTGCTGAATCCCGCGACTGGTTGGGCCGGACTCGATGATTCGGTCCTGAGGCGGAACCCCGATCCGTTCGCCCAAGGCATCGATCTCCTTCTTTGCGACCTCGATCAGCTCTTGCTCCAACCGGGCGTCATCGGGAAGGATCGGCTCGCTGACGAAGGCGCCACCGACATACTCCGTTCCCGGCGGAACATACTCGACCACATTCACCAGCGAGAGGCGTGCGCCGAAGCGCTCGCGCATCATCAATGCCCGGTCGATCACGACCTGAGACTCTGGTGCAAAATCCACAGCCAAAAGGAGATGTTCGTAACCCTTGCTCGACATCGTCGCTGCACCTGTAATGACACCAACCTGATCCCAGTATAGAAGGCAAGCAGCGGCTTTCCTGGTTCCCTAACGCCGATCTGCGCCAAGCCTCCGCCTAAGCATTCAGCTCTTGATCCGATGGCCAACCTCGACGCCCTTCTGACCCTCGACCATCCAGACGACTACGCCCGTTGGCGTGACCGCAAGCTCGCCGAGGCGCCGCAGCGGCTCGACGAACTGATCGTCGAGGTCCGCGATCCCCGCCAGATCACCAGCGGCGAGCGCAACGCGATCATCGACCGCTGCCGCCGGGCAAACATGGCGATCTACGTGAGTGCGCTCGGCGGCATCGCCGACAAGGTGATCCCACACCGGCTCGGCGAGCAGCTCGGGCTCCTCCGCCTCGACCACAATCCCGGTGCCGATGATGATGCGATCACATCAGTCAGCGTCCAGTCCGATGCGCTGCACCGCGGCTATATCCCCTATACCGATCGCCCGCTCGCTTGGCACACCGACGGTTACTACAACGCCCCGGGCCGCCAGATCAATGCCTTCATCCTGCATTGCGTGCAGCCGGCCACTGATGGCGGTATCAACGGGCTAATCGACCCGGAGATGCTCTATATCCGGCTGCGCGAGCAGGACCCCGAGCACATCGGGGCACTCACCGACAACACCGCGATGACCATCCCGGCCAACGTCGTCGACGGGGTCGAGGTTCGGCCGCCGAGCATCGGCCCGGTGTTTCGTCGTGGCGAGCACGGCCGACTTGCATTGCGCTATACCGATCGCCGACGCAACATCCGATGGCGCGATGACCCGGCGACAAAGGCTGCAGTCGACGCCATCCGACGCTTCCTCGACGACCCGACCACACCCAGTTTCCAGGTCCGGCTCGACCCGGGCTGCGGCATCGTTTGCAACAATGTGCTGCACAGCCGCAGCCGCTTTCGAGACGACGCCGGGCCCGGTCGCCTACTCTACCGCGCTCGCTATTACGAGCGGATCGCCGCCACCTGAGAGAAGCCCGCCGGAAGGCGGTTGCCGCAAGAGCGCGTAACGCACTGCGCGCGATTTTTTCGCTTGCCTTCCAGGCGCGTCATAGGGAGCGTAGCGGGGCGGTATATAGTCACTCGCCCTGGTTTCCGGACAAGCTGAGCCCATCGGTGCTGACTGTTCCGGCGCTTTCTGTCCGGCGATCAGGCGGAATGGCTATAAACAGCGGCGCGGGGTAGAAGGAGAGCGAAGAGATGACCAACGTTCAGATGAGCCTAGACGGCAACCACCGGAGTCCTCCCCAAAGCAAAACGCCGCAGCCCTACAGAAAGGGCTGCGGCGCTCGGCATGGTTGCTTCCGGCGCGTGCTCGATTCGATTCGATCAGCGCCCAGAAGCGGTTGCCCGCGGCGGCATCGGTGCAAACTGCGGCGCCCAATTCGGAATTGGCCGGCTGGGCATGAACTTTCGCGGCTCGACCGGCGGTGTAAAGGTCCCAGGCTGGGACGGCTCCGGTAGCTTGGCCTCTGGCAGCGCCTGCTCCGCTTGATCAGCCGCTGCGGTCGCCTCCTCCGCGGCTCCAGTCTCAGCCTTGGAGGCCGACTCCATCGGCGTGGGCTCAGGCTCGGTCGCGGCAGACTCTTTGGCCGGCTCCGGTTCCGCAGCCGCCGTCTCGGCGGCAGCCGGTTCAGGCGTCATAGGCTGCGCCTCAGCACTATCCTCAGTGACCGGTGCATCGCCAGCCTGGTCCGCCGCAGCTGAGGCCTCGGCTGCCTCGGCTTTGGCCGTCTCAGTCGTAGGCGCCGCCTCGGCCGGAGCAGCGGAGGTCTCTTCCGGGGCGGTCGCCGGCTCAGGTGCTGCTGCCTCGGCCTGCTCGGCCGCTGCGGTCTCAGCCTCGGCGACCTCCGGAGCAGGCGCCGGCTCTGCGGCGGTCTCAGCCTCGGCGACTTCGGGGGCAGGCGCCGGCTCTGCGGCTGTGTCAGCCTCGGCCGCGCTCTCTGCAGGCGCAGTCTCGGCTTCCGCCACATCCGCTGCCGCCGGTTCTGCCGCTTCTGCCGTCGACTCCTCTACAGGCTCCGCATCAGGCGTGGCAGCCGCTGACTCTTCCGTCGGTTCGCTCGGGGCAGCCTCGGATACGTCGGTCTCAGTGGTGCCAGCGGTAGCCGAATCATCGGACGCATCGCTCGCAGCAACCTCGGTCTCGGCCGGAGCGGACTCCTCGGCCGGCTCTTGGGACGGTTCAGGGGCGGCAGACTCCGCGGACGCCGCAGCGGGCTCGGGCTCAGATGCAGGTGCGTCCTCCTGAGGCGTTGCCGGTGCCGGCTCAGGCTGGGCAACCCGAACCGTTCCGATCGGGTCCAGGTTCGAGGCGATCGCCGAGGGCGACAGTTGCTGACCATCCGAGCTGTCACCTGCGAACAGCACGTAAGCCGTGCCGACGACCACAAATACCGCAACAGCCTGGACCGACAACATACCGATGTCTTTGGTCTTCAAGGTCTCCAGCCAGGAACCGAGACCGGATTTGTTATCACTCACTGAATTCTTCCTCTTCGCGCAAGTTCGCGCCGCTCATGGGCAAGCCTAAACCGGGTGAAGACTGCCTGAATCTGCGCTCGGGTTCAACCTGGGAACCGCAGTTGACCGCTGCGCGGGTTAGCCAGCAGCCGGGATCGACACCCCACAAACCGGCTCGAAGATGCCGACCGGTTCGCAGGGCAATCGCCGCTCGGCGAGCAGGTGTCGCGCATCAGCAGCATCGCCTTCACTCAGCGGCGCTTCATGCCTCGGCATAGATCATCTCGTCAGCCTCAGCCGGCACATTCGACGGTGGGCCATCGACCATTGCCGACGCGAGGCTGTCGCTCGCGGACAGCGGGCGCAGTTGAGACGGCGCCGGGCTGGGCGCAACCCGCGAGCGCCGATAGATCACCTCAACTGCGGCTGAGTCGCCGAGCAGCTGTCGCAAACGCTTCAGCAGCACTTCGGTTGGATCAACCCGCCAAGCCGCTCCGAGCCGGCAAATCGCCGATGCGCCCGGACGCCGGTACTCAAGCCGCACCTTGAGCCCGTTATCCAGACGATGGGCCTCGAGTTCGTCCGCCAGGGCGCCGATCAGCTCAGCACCGCGGGCATGCGCAGGCGGCTCGGTGAGATCAAGCCTCAGCGCGAGATGGTCGGCAAGCTTGACCCGAGCCTCGGCCAAGGTCCTCACCTCGCTCGCGGTCAGGCTCCAGCCATTGGTGAAATTGTCCGGCCGCAGGCTGCCGGTCACGACGATGATCGCATCCGGCACCAGTAGATGGCGCACCTGATCGAACAGCTCAGGAAAGACGGTCACATCGATGCGGCCGGTGCGATCATCGAGGGTCACGGTCGCCATCCGCCCACGCGCGGACTTGTTGGCCCGGATCGCCATGATCAGTCCCGCCAGTGTGCGCTGTTCACGCTCCCCGCCACCGCGCTGTGGGACGCCACCCATCTCGACCAGGCCCTGCGCCGACTCGAGCACTGTACCGATTCGCTGCGACACCATCGCATCGAGCTCGGCATCGACACGGTTGATCGGATGGCCCGTCAGATAGAGCCCGAGTGTCTCCTTCTCGCTCAGCAGGCGCTCGTCCTCCTCCCAATCCGGCCAGACGCGCGCCGCAATCTGCGGGTCCGGCGCAGCAGGTGCTTCAGGTTTGGCCGCGAGTGAGCCAAAGAGGTCCCCCTGTCCGGCTGCCTCTTGGGCGTGGTGCTGCTCGGCGAGCTTGAGCGCCAATGGCAGCCGGTTCATCAGCGTCGCCCGATTCTCACCGAGCCCATCGAGCGCACCGGCGCGGATCAGCGCCTCGAGCACCCGCTTGTTCGCGCGCTGCAGATCGATCCGCCGGCAGAAGTCCCACAGATCGGCGAAGGCACCGCCCTGCTGGCGCGCCTCGAGCATCGACGCGATCGCCGACTCCCCGACCCCTTTGATCGCACCGAGGCCGTAGATCACGGTGTCGTCGCCGCCGGTCGTGAACATCAGCTCGGAGCGGTTGATCTCGGGTGGATCGACCTTGAGCCCCAGCGAGCGGCACTCGTCGATCAGCGTGACCACCTTGTCGGTGTTGTCCATATCGGCCGAGAGCACCGCCGCCATGAACGCAGCCGGATAGTGCGCCTTGAGCCAGAGTGTCTGATAGGAGACCAGCGCATAGGCCGCCGAATGGCTCTTGTTGAAGCCGTAGCCGGCGAACTTCTCCATCAGATCGAAGATATGGGTCGCGATCTTCGGGTCGACGCCGCGCTCGGCCGCACCCTGCTCGAAGATCGCGCGCTGCTTCTCCATCTCCTCGGGCTTCTTCTTGCCCATCGCCCGGCGCAGCAGATCGGCGCCGCCGAGCGAGTAGCCGGCGAGCACCTGCGCGATCTGCATCACCTGCTCCTGATACAGGATCACGCCGTAGGTGGGTTTGAGGATCGGCTCCAGCTCCGGGTGCGGATAGGCGACCTCGGCGCGGCCGTGCTTGCGGTCGATGAAGTCGTCGACCATCCCGGATTGCAGCGGACCGGGCCGGAACAGCGCGACCAGCGCGGTCATGTCCTCGAAGCTGTCCGGTTGCAGTTTTCGGATCAGCTCCTTCATCCCGCGCGATTCGAGCTGAAACACCGCGGTGGTCTTGCAGTCCTTCAGCAGCGCGAAGGCCTTCTGGTCGTGCGGATCGATCAGGTTGATATCGAGCGGCGGCTCGCCCTGCTTGGCGTGCCCGGCATTGATGGTCTCGATCGCCCAATCGATGATGGTCAGGGTGCGCAGCCCGAGGAAGTCGAACTTGACCAGGCCGGCCTGCTCGACGTCGTCCTTGTCGTATTGCGTGACCAGATTCTCGCCACCGGGCTCACAGTAGAGCGGCGCGAAATCGGTCAGCTTGGTCGGCGCGATCACCACGCCGCCGGCGTGCTTGCCGGCATTGCGCGCGATGCCTTCGAGCTTGCGCGCCATGTCGATGATCGCGGTGACCGCCTCGTCCTCCTCATACGCCTTGGCCAGGTCGGGGCTCTCGACCAGGGCCTTCTCGAGCGTCATCTTGAGCTCGAACGGGACCATCTTCGCGATCTTGTCGACGAAGCCGTAGGGATGGCCGAGCACCCGCCCGACATCCCTGACCACCGCCTTCGCGGCCATGGTGCCGAAGGTGATGATCTGCGAGACCGCCTCGCGCCCGTACTTGCCGGCGACATAGTCGATGACCTCGTCGCGGCGGTCCATGCAGAAGTCGACGTCGAAGTCCGGCATCGACACGCGCTCGGGATTGAGGAAGCGCTCGAACAGCAGATCGTGCGCGATCGGGTCCAGATCGGTGATCTTGAGCGCATAGGCGACCAAGGAGCCGGCGCCGGAGCCGCGCCCTGGCCCGACCGGGATGCCGTTGTCCTTGGCCCATTGGATGAAGTCGGCGACGATCAGGAAGTAGCCCGGGAAGCCCATCTGACAGATCACGTCGAGCTCGCGCTGCAGGCGTGCGTCATAGGCCTGACGCCGCTCGGCGAAATCGGGCGCATCGCGGTCGAAGGTGCGGTCGAGGCGCCATTCGAGTCCGGCGCGCGACTCGGCGGCGAGGTGCTCGTCGATCGAACGGCCCGCGGGCACCGGCGAATCGGGCAGGAAGGTCTCGCCGAGGCGCAGGTCCAGGTTGCAGCGCTTGGCGATCTCGACGCTGTTCTCGAGCGCCTCGGGCAGATCGGCGAACAGCTCGGCCATCTCGCCGGGCGTGCGCAGGTACTGCTGCGGGCTGTGCGCGCGCGGACGGCGCGGGTCGTCGAGCGTGTGGCCGCTGTTGATGCAGACCCGCACCTCGTGGGCGTCGAAATCCTCGGCGGCGAGGAAGACGACGTCGTTGGTCGCCACCACCGGCACGCCCTTGGCAAGCGCGAGGTCGACACTGGCCTCGACGCAGCGCTCGTCGTCGTCGCGACCGGTGCGCGTCAGCTCCAGATAGTAGCGATCGCCAAAGGCCTCAAGCCAGTCGTCGAGCAGCTGTTCAGCCTCCGCTTGATGGCCGCCAAGCAAGGCCCGCTGCACATCGCCTTCCGCACCGCCAGATAGCGCGATCAGTCCTGCCGCCGACTCCAGCACCCAGTTGCGCTCGACCAACGGAACGCCCTGCTGCTGGCCGTCGATGTAGCCACGCGAGATCAGCCGCGTCAGCGCGCGATAACCGGCATCCTCCTGCACCAAGAGCACCAGCCGATGCGGCTTGCTCGGCTCGGACGGATTGCGCACGGCCAGCTCGGTGCCGGCAATCGGCTTCACGCCAGCGGACAGGGCCGCCTTGTAGAACCGGACCAAACAGAACAGGTTGCTGAAATCGGTCACTGCGACCGCAGGCATGCCGGCAGCGGCCACCGCCTTCACCAGCGGCTTGACCCGAACCAGCCCGTCAATGAGCGAGTATTCGGAATGCAGGTGGAGATGGACGAAACGCGGCTCCGGCGACAAGGGGGCGCTCCTCTGGGTCGGTAGTCGAAACTGGGCACCCTAGTCTAGCGGCAGCGCTCCCGGGCTGCGCGTCCGATTGGCTGGTCCGCTCGCTTGCGATTTCAGGGTTCCCCTGATCGCGTCTGATCACGAGACCTGTAAGACTTAGACCCAATACTAGAAGGCCCTATCGAAACAGCCGCTTGACTCGCGCAACCTCCTGATCTATGTGGCGACAGGGGGCATTCTGTTACCGTGAATCACGCGGGAGTCATCGTCCGGGGTGGCACCGCGCCATGCACGTTAGGGCTTCTAAGACGCCCTATCAAAATGCCCGGCTAGGCTGCACAAGCTGCTGATTTGTTAGGCCGTAGAGGGCATTCTGTTAGGGTTTCTAAATGCCAGTTTGGGAGTAGTAAGGCGCCGGCGCTGACGTAAGGGCGACTGATGGAGGCGGACATGGTTGGACACACGGCGGCTTTAGGACAGGCAACAGGCCGCTCGCGGGCGCCACCAGACACGATCCTCGGGCGCCTCCCCGGCGTGATGTACCAATTCAAGGTCTGCGCCGACGGTACCTGGCAGTTCTGCTACCTCAGTCCGGGTGCGGAAACCCTGTTCGAAGTCCCGGTCGAGGAGGCCTATGCCGACCATAACGCATTGACCCGCTGCCTACTGCCCGAGGACCGGGCAGCGCATCAGGCTCTCGTCGAGCAAGCGAGTCGAGAGCGGACGCCCCGGGACCACGAATACCAAATCCGGACACCGAGCGGACGCGTCAAATGGGTTCATATCCAGGCTGACCCGATGCCGGAGCCTGACGGCAGCGTCCTCTGGAACGGCCTCATCACCGACATCACCGAGCACAGGGAAGGTATGCGGCGGATTCAGCACGACCGGGACCGCTACAAGGCCATCGTTGAGGCGTTGCCCGATCTCGTTTGCCGTTCCCTGCCAGATGGGACACTCACTTACGTCAACCAGGCGTACTGTGACTACTTCGGGCGAGGGCGAGACAGGCTTCTCGGACGCAATTTCATGGCACTGATCCCTGAGGACGAGCATGCCTTCGTCACGGAAAGCCTGAAGGAGTGTCACGCCGGGCATCCAGTCAAGACCTACGGGCACCGTGTGCGTCGGGGCGATGGCGAAGTCCGTTGGGTGCAATGGACAGATCAAGCGGTCTTGGATCAGCGCGGCCTGGTGGTTGAACTGCAATGCGTCGGACGAGACGTGACAGCTCAGCGCCGCGCTGAGGCGGCGTTACGCGCAAGCGAACACCGCTTCAGACAGCTCTTCAACGCCATGCAGTCAGGGTTTGCGCTGCACGAACTGGTCTTCGACGCCTGCGGGCGGCCTTGTGACTACCGCTTTCTCAGTGTGAATCCCGCCTTCGAGCGGCTCACGGGCTTGAGCGCCTCGGCGCTGATCGGCTGCACCGCCAGAGCGGTGTTGCCCGATCTCGAGCCGGTATGGATCGACACCTATGCACACGTGGCGATGAGCGGTCAGTCTGCCGACTTCGAGCAGTACACCAAGGCGCCCGACAAGACCTTCGAGGTCCACGCCTACTGTCCTCAGCCCGGTCAGTTTGCCTGCATCTTCCTCGACATCAGTAACCGCAAGCGTTTGGAAGCGACCCTGCTCGAGCAGGCCACAAGGGATGACCTGACAGGATTGGCGAATCGGCGCGCATTCATCTCCCGTCTCGAGGAAGAGCTTGCGCGGCTGAAACGCAGCAGCGGCCGTGAGGCCGCTGTGCTGATGATCGACCTAGACCACTTCAAGCAGATCAACGACAGCTTCGGCCATCATCAGGGTGATGTGGTCCTGCGCCACTGTGCAACGCTGATGCGCGCCGCGCTGCGCCGCAGTGACCAGGTCGGGCGCATCGGCGGCGAGGAGTTCGTGATCCTGCTTCCAGAGACCGACCAAGCCGCGGCGCGGTTGTTCGCCGAGCGTCTGCGAGCGACCATCGAGCAAACACCGGTCGAGCCAGCACAGGGTCCACCTATCAAGGCCACGATCAGCGTTGGTGTCACAGCGCTACGCAGCGTGGATACCACGATTGATGCCGCCCTCGCCCGCGCCGACGCGGCGCTCTACCGCGCCAAGCATGGCGGGCGCAATCGGGTCGCGGTGGCTGAGATCAGTCAGACCTCGCACGCGGAGGCGCCGGACGCGACTAACGGCCGATAGATTTGCTCACTCGACAGGGCAGGCTCCATCGGCGCAGCGCTGCCGAAAGCGGCGCTCTGCGAAGCGCCGATAGGCCCATTCGAGCAGACCGGTCAGGCGCAAGCCGCTGACCAGGCGCGCGAGCCAGTGCCAGCGCGGAAGCCGTCGCCAGATCGCGACGAATGCAGCGACGCCGCTTAGCATTCGCCCTTCTGGATCTTGAACATGCAATCGCCGCATCGCGGTAGGCAGGTCGAGCCCAGCGGCGGCGAGCTCGTTGGGTTCCTGTGTGATGTCGACCCAACGGACCCGCCCAGCGCGATCGATCTTGCGGTAATGCGCGATCTCGCGGCTGCACAGTGGGCAGCCGCCATCGAAGAATGTTGTTAGCTCGGCCATGCTCATGGTCATCCCGTGATTGATAACGCCCCGGAGGTTGTACCCAAGCGGCGTTCCATCAACCCGCTCGCAGCGCACCGCCGCTTGCCGCTCGTCAGCTGGCACCACTTACGAGCCACCGCGGATCGGGATCACCTCGGCGCAGCTCTCGGACGGGCACGCCGGCTTTGGTCGCGGCGTCGGCATCAGCCGCACCTGAGCAGGGCCGTTCGAGAGCAGCCCGTCCGGCAAGCCTGCCAGGGCCTCGATGTCTGCCGGCGCCAGCCCTAATGCCGCGAGCAGCTGGTCCACCGAGAACCCGCCCTCGGTCAAAAGCAGCCGAATGCTGCGCTCCATCAGGCGCGGGCGTTCAACGACCAAGCGGTCGTCGCCCGGCTCGCGACGCGCCCAACCGCGCGCGCTGCTCGCCTTGAACAATCGCCCGGCATGCTCTTCGGAGATCAGTCCGAGGTCCTTGCAGCGATAGATCATCGCGGCAATCGATACCCCCCAGCGCGGTTTCAGCGCCTGGAACACATCTAGTGAGGTCTCGGCCAGCTCGTTGACGAAGCCCTCGGACGGCAGCAAAAAGGCGCTCGCGAAGCGATGCGCCTGCCGCTCCAGCTCCTTGAACTCATCCCGATGAGTCAGCGCACCGGCATCCACGTGGCGATGCAGCACCAGGTGCCCGAGCTCATGAGCGGCATCGAAGCGCGAGCGCACCGCCGCGCGCTTGTCCGACGACAGCAGCACATAGGGCCGATCGTCTGCCAGCGACCAATGCGATACGCCGTCGATCGACGGCGCCGCGAACGAACAGCGACCAACGACGATGCCAGCGTTCTCCAGCACCAACAGGACATCCGGGATCGGCGCGCGCCCGAGCCGCCAGCGCGCGCGCAGGCAGGCCACCGCATCCTCGATCTCGCAGGACTGCAGCAGCCGGAAATCGGTGCCGCCGAGGTCCGGTAGATCCACGGCCGGCAAGTCCACCCAGGTCTGTAGCTGATGACTGATGCGCTGCAGCCACAGCAGATGCTGCTGGATGCGCTCGCGCGAGCGCTTGGTGGCGTTGGCCATCGAGCGGAAGAAACGCGGACGCTCACCCGCATCGAACGGACCGTTGAAGAAGAACTCCCGCGGCACGAGCAAGACTCGCGCCAGGGCCTCGAGCGCATCGGGGGTCGGTGTCTGCTGCCCCGCCTCCCACTTGCTCAGGGTTGACGCTGAGCGGTCCACAGCCGCTGCCAGAGCGGCGCGCGTCAGCCCCCGGGCGAGCCGCGCTTCGGTCAATTGGGTGGCCTCAAAGCCCGGGAATCCTCCAAACATCATCGAGATCTTGTCCTGTGGTGTTATTGGCTGTTCGGTGTATCCATCCGACCCCGCTTGGCCTTCAGCACTGGCCTGGCCTGGTCGACCAGCTGTGGAACCTGATCGGCATAGGCCGCAAAGAGCTGTTCGAGCGTCAGCAGCAAGTGCCAACCCTTGAGATCGCGTGTCGGCACGCCGAAGCCGATGCGCATCGGCACCGACTCATCCTGACCCGACCCTGGCTCGGCATAGCGCACGACCAAGACCGCGAAGATGCCGGCATCCGGGTCGGTATCATCCCAGAGTGCGAGCTGCTCGCCATCGCTGGGGTTGTGCCGCGCCAGCGCCTGCTTGTAATCCTTGTCCTCGATCGGCTCACCCCAGTACGCCACCTTGGCGTGGGTGATCAGAAAGTGGCCGCTCAATGCCAGCGGGAATGCGTGCGTGTTCACATACTCGTGGCGACAGGGTATCCCGACATCCTCGGCGCTGAGACGGAATGCCTCGCTGCGCTCGAAATAGCGCGTCGTCCCCAAGCGCATCCGGTACGCGGGCACCTCGGGCGGCGTACGTACAGCCTGGCGATAGGCAATCGCGGTACAGCTGGTCATGCGTGCCTCGATCCGATGGAAGAACGCCTCCGGGATCGTGGCGAGGGTCAATTTAAGCAGATCGGGCATCGCGGTGTTACCTCGGGTAGCCGACAAATCAGTTCTCGTCACCCAGAGGATAGCGTGAAAAACCTCGCCCAACCGACCTAAGACCTTGTGGGGAAAAACGTTTCGATACCTGATGGCCAGATCGCAATACCGGATCGAGATGCCGGCGTCGATCCCGCGCTGAACAATTGGGGACCAAGCGAACGCGGAGGCCCCAAAACCCCAACGACAACAGGGCCCGAGACCGTCACCTGCCCAGTTATTCACCAGGTTATCCACAGCACTGGTGGATAAGCCGGGCTTGACAATGCTCGCCAACGATGTCGGACTAAAACAGCACTGGTCAACGTAAGCGCTTGATTGAAGGGTGTTGATCAGTCTCTGACCAAGTTGGCGTCGGCATCCCGAAACAGTCGGTAAATCAGTCGGCAGCGCGCAGCATCCCAACTCTATCCACAGCCTTGCCCACATTCGCCGTGGACAAAGGAGCCCTATGCCCCGTTTTCTCGCTCATCTCGTCGGTCTCGAGATCCTGTTCGTACTGCTCTGGAACTCCGGTTTCATCGGCGCCGAGTATGGCTTGCCTAATGCCGGCCCCTGGACCCTGATGCTCTGGCGCTACTCGGTGCTGACACTGGTGCTCGGGCTCTGGCTGACGGTCCGCTGCCGACTGCGGTGGCCGGGTGCACGCGCGGTCGGCCATGCGGCAATCGTCGGCGTCCTCGCGCATGGCGTCTGGCTCACCTGTGTGATGCTTGCCCTGGAACAGGGTGCACCGGCCGGGATCATCGCGTTGGTGACCGCGCTGCAGCCGCTCTTGACCGGCGCACTGTCGGGACCAGTATTGGGCGAGCGGACCGGCCTACGGCAATGGCTGGGATTGCTGCTCGGCTTCACCGGGGTGACCATCGCGGTCGCGGCCCGGTTGTCGTTGGACTCGCCGGTGCCGGTGATCGGTTATCTGCTCCCGTTCGGATCAGTGGTCGGGATCACGATCGCCAGCCTGCTTCAGCGCGGTTGGGCAAAGGCCGGCACCAACACGGAGCTGCCGCTCGATGCCACCCTATTCTTCCAAGGTCTAGCGACGACACTGGCGGTGCTCGGCCCAGCCTGGTGGCTGGAGGACTTCGCGACCGACTGGACGCCTCCGTTCATTGCGACCCTGGCCTGGCTGATCCTGCCGGTTTCGCTCGGTGCCTACTGGGCGATGTGGCGCTTGTTGGCCCGCCAAGAGGCGACCCGCGTCGCCAGCCTGTTCTATCTCAGCCCGCCGGTGACGATGCTGATGGCCTGGGCGGCCTTCGGCGACACATTGATCGTTAGCGATCTGGTCGGTCTGGCGGTCGCCGGCGCTGGGGTGTTGCTGGTCTACGGCCTCGGCTTAAGGAAGGCTGCGAAGCCGTCTCGAGAGACCGCAATCAGGTCACGATAGCGCGCGGCGGCTCCAATCTCACCGGGAAACGGGCTCGTCAGGAAACGGCCCTATGAGCAGAGCCCCCCAAGGCAGACGGTCGCGGGCAGACGGTCGCGGACAGACGGTCGCGGCAACGAAAGCTCGCAAACATCGTGTGGAACCTGCGATCCAGATCACGAGTCCACTTCAACATTGCAGGGCGTAGACTGCGCTGAGCCGCCAATGGTCCGGGCACTGCGCCAACGGCCTTCTCCATTCCATCTGCCAATGCACGCCCGATCCCGACCGACCGCTCCGTTCCCATTTCAACCTGTTCGGTCGCGGACAGCGTTTGCACCACGTCGGCGACCCAGAAGGGCGAGCTGGTGGCTCCTCCTCGGCACATCGCTGCTGTTATCGACTGGCTGCTCGACGGTCCGGCTCGCCTACAATACGGCCGATTTGTTCATCGGGGGCTACGCCGATGACTACCTCGGCCTCGACGCCGAACAGCGCCGCGCCTGGTCGCCGACGCTCCGCACGACACTGGCGCGGCACCGCAGCGAAGAGCTACCGTATCTCGCGGCATTCTTCGACACCGCACTGACCGACGCCGAACAAGGCTTTACCCGCCGGGGCATCGATTGCTTGCTGGATCAGTTCGAGACCATCTATCGGCGCCATTTCCGGCTCGCCTCGGCCGCAGCCGCACCATTGTTGGCAGACCTGAGCCCCGAGCAACTCACCGCGCTCGCCGCGACCTTTGCAGAGGAGACCGAAGAGGACGCGGCCGAGCCTGGAACCAAGGCCGCTGACCGCCGCGCCCGGAAGCGCGCGGAGCGCTATGTCGACAACCTGCGCTGGTGGTTGGGCGAGCTCAGCTCAAGACAGCGCGGGATCGTACGCAATCTGACCCGATCGATCCCGGACACGGCTCCCGCTTGGTATGCCTACCGTGCCGAGAAGCGCCGGCAGCTGATCGCATTACTCCGCCGCGGGGCCGAGAGCAAGGAGATCGAGGCCTTCCTGGTCGACTGGTTGGTCGATTATTCAGACATGCCGACGGAATTGGAGCGGGCGCTTCCGGCATTGCGCCAAGCCTTCACCGAGCTCCTGCTCCAACTTCAGCCCACCTTCGACGAGGCGCAACGGGACAGGCTCCTTGGGCGGTTGGAACGGCTGCGCGACGATTTCCTCAGACTCCAGTCGCGCTCGCGCATGGTGCCTGTGAACTGCTGAGCCGGTGCAAGCCGATTGGTGCCTATGCCCCATCGATGTGGGCCAATGCCCCACTCGAAGCCGGAAAAGGCGGTTGGCCACTGTGCAGATCAGGCACCCGCTTGGCTTGAGTGGGAGCGTACAGCCGCTTGAGACCGAGCCGTCGATGCCGGCCGCCCTCCCGGATAAGCCTCGAGGCCGGGCCACGCCCCGAATGCAGCAGCTGCCGACCGCGGCTCACCGCACAGCGTAGGGTGCTGCTCCGCATTGCGGAAAGGTTGGCTTGGTCTTTGCTGAATCAACCCTGTCATTCACCCAACGAGACCGCATCGCGCGGTTAGGAGGCACCATGAATTGGGAGCAGATCCGCGGAAATTGGGAAAAGGCCAAGGGCGAGCTGAAGGTCCAGTGGAGTAAACTCACCGATGACGACCTCGCCAGGATCAACGGCGAGCGCGACAAGCTCGTGGGGCGTCTTCAGGAGCTCTATGGCGTGACCAAAGAAGAGGCCGAGAGCCAGATCGACAAGAAGAGCTGAACCAAGGTCAACCGGAGGCAAGGAAGCCGCTCGCGCCAGAGCAGGCGCTCGGCGATCACCCGTAACGAGCGACCAGAGATCAGCAGCAAACCGATGACCGATTCTCGGAGCCCACTTCGGCTGCATCGAACGCAATTTGCCCTCGATGCGGAGAGCAGAGCCGGGCGTTGCAAGTGACGTGGGCCGGCCCCTATTTGGATCAGCGACGGAGCACCGATGCTTGAGCAAGCTCAGCCGACTAAACTGCCAGATCGCCTGTAGACTGAGCAAACATAAGCGATGCAGCTTTGCTTGAGATCATCACCTCACAAGAGGCCTCATGAGCATCGACCCTCGACTCCTGCACGCCAACGAGCTCGGCATCCGCTTAGAGATCGTCAATGGCCTGGCGATTTGGGAGGCGCAGCCCCTCTATCGCCATCAGAAGCATGTCGAGCGGATCAGCAGCAGCATTCGTCCCGCCGATGACGCAGTCGACTGCGTCTGTGTCCATGCGCTGGATGTCTACGTCCAGTTCCCGAACGGCCTCAAACGACCCGACATCTCCCTGTTTTGCCGCGAGCCCACCGAGGAGGAGCAGGACAGTGCCCTGACGCTGATCCCTGAGGCGGTCATCGAGGTGGTGAGTCCGGGCTACGAGGCGAAGGACCTGGAGATCGGTCCCGCCTTTTATCTCTCACAGGGCGTCAAGGACATCATCGTCTTCGACCCGCGCACCCTGCTGGTGTTGCACATACGACAGGGTCATGTCAGCCGACAGGTTGCCCCGCAGGAGATCCGGCTCGAATGCGGTTGTATCGTGACCGTCTAAGAGGCCCTTCCAGCACGCTCACAACGATCATAGACCTGCAGTAACTGGCCCACGCCGTGGGCGCCTGCGGGGTCGAAATAGAGCGCGCGCAGCGAGAAATCACAAGGCGGTTCGAGCCTGGGGCCATGGACCAGGGTCGCAAAATCGCTCCCGGCCAATACCCTTGCGACCATCGTGAGATACAAACGCTGGAGTACCTGACCGCGCAACAGCAGATGCAGCACCTCGGGTCCGGCCGTCGAATAGATCAAGCGGAGGGAACGCTCGCTCAACGCGTCGATCAAGTCACGGGCATCGACCGCCTGATCGCCAAGCCGGAGCAGCTCGACCCCTGCCGCCTGCACCGCGTCGGCGCGCTGGCTCGCTGCCGCCGCCACCCCGGCCACGATCACCCGCCGCTGGCTGACCAGGGTCTCCAAGATACCCCTGGGCAAGTCGAGCGAGCGGCTCACCACGACCAGCGCCGGTTGCTCCGGCATCCCGAGCTCCGTGCGAAACGCGAGCAGGTCTTCAGGGCCGCCATCGCTGAAGGCCGGCCAGGCCTGAGCCATGCCAGTCTCCAGCTCGCGAAGGAGCCGGCCCGAGACGATGATCGCATCGGCTGGCGCCGCAAGCTCGAGCAGGAGACGCCAATCGCGCGGATTCGCGGTCTGCTTCGGCACCTCGTGCTCGGTGCTGCCCGCTCTGGGGAGCGCAATCCGGCCATCGAGGCTCGTGATGAAGTTACTGTAGACGAAGCTCCCTGAGGCCGGCAGCAGGGATCGCAGATCGTGCCCAAGATAGAGTCCGGACAATGGGACCGACTCTGATCTTGGATAGAGCATTTGCAATCCGAGTGCATCATGCTCGCTCGGGGCAGCAGCTGCAGGCTCAGTCACACATCTTCTCCCAGCTTGCTCCGGCCCAGGATTGGATTACGGGCCAAGACACTACCGCACCGGCGACCACCCGCTTCGGTCCCTGCATCGCCCGCCGCCGGGTGGGCATCCGGACGCCCTGCTCGGTCTTACCGAGCCTCGTCACAGCAGGTCAATGCAGGGCCCGGTCGCCTGGCCGCTGCTCCAGACGCTTGACCAGATAGTAACCCCCGATCAGCGTCGCGATCAGGGCGGCTAAGCCAACCATATACATCGCCGGATCGCCCTTCCCCTCGAGGTCAAGGACCACCACCTTGCGCGCGAGCGCGGTGATCGCGATCAGCAGCATCATCTCGACATGAACGGATTTGTCGACCATGTACATGTAGATGCTGGCCATCAGCTCGACCGCGATCAGCACGATCAGGAACATCCCGAAGACCTCGAACAGCTCGTCGAGGCCGAGCAGAAAGCCATCAGCACTGACCAGGTCACGGTAGAGGAGAAAGCAGAGCTCGATCAAGGCGATCAGTGCGACGATCGCGATCAATACCAAGAGCACGAAGGCCAAGCTGCGCTCGAAGTGATGGAATAGCGCATGCAGAAACGGATGTTTCGACTCCGGCTTCGACCATCCGAACGGGTCCAGGCCCGGCAACTCGTTTCCCTCTGACCGCTCGGCGCCCGCCGGCGACAGTGATCCACCATCCCCGGCCGGAACGATCCGCACGATCGCGCCGGCGCGCGCA
Source organism: Gammaproteobacteria bacterium (assembly GCA_009908845.1). GTDB lineage: Bacteria > Pseudomonadota > Gammaproteobacteria > Chromatiales > Chromatiaceae > Lamprobacter. The sequence continues at coordinate 8,365 of JAAAOQ010000221.1, read as the reverse complement.
AAGGCGGCATGGAAGCGCGCGGCAAGGGCGCCATCGATGCCGCGCTTGACCGTCACCGGCGCACCGGTGAAGAGCTGATCGACAGCCCCCTCCGACAGTTTGAACAGCGTCTGCACCTGGGCTCGCGCACGCTGCAAATCGCCGTCCGGCATGAGCTCGCCGGAGAACTCGATATCGAACCGTTGATCGCTCATCGCTGATCGTCGCTGACGAGAGACTTGCTCAAGCATGGGGGCGCATATGCGGGAACAAGAGGACGTCGCGGATCGACGAGGCGTCAGTAAACAGCATCACAAGCCGGTCGATGCCGATACCCTCCCCGGCTGTAGGCGGCATCCCGTGCTCCAGCGCGCAGATATAGTCGGCGTCGAAGTGCATCGCCTCGAGATCACCCGCCTCCTTCTCAGCAACCTGCCTCCGAAACCGCTCGGCCTGGTCCTCCGGATCATTGAGCTCGGAGAAACCGTTGGCGATCTCCCTGCCGCCGACGAAGAGCTCGAACCGATCGGTCACGAAGGGGTCTTCATCGTTCTGGCGCGCGAGCGGCGAGACCTCGGTCGGATAGGCGGTGATGAAGGTCGGCTGCATGAGCCGATTCTCGACCGTCTTCTCGAAGATCTCGACCTGGATCTTGCCCAGGCCGTAGCTGTCCTTGAGATGGATATCCAGGCGCTCGGCCACTGTACGCGCACGCTCGAGGTCGTCGAGATCGGCCGCACTCAGCTCCGGATTGAAGTGCAGGATCGACTCACGCACCGTCATCCGTGCGAACGGCTGGCCGAGATCATAGCGCTCGCCTTGATACTGGAGCTGCGTCGAGCCGAGCACCCGCTCGGCGAGGTCTCGAATCAGTGCCTCGGTCAGGTCCATTAGGTCCTGATAGTCGGCGTAGGCCTGATAGAGCTCGAGCATCGTGAACTCGGGATTGTGGCGCGTCGAGAGCCCCTCATTGCGGAAGTTACGGTTGATCTCATAGACCCGCTCGAAGCCGCCGACCACCAGCCGCTTGAGATAGAGCTCCGGCGCGATCCGCAGGAAGAGCTGCATGTCGAGCGCGTTGTGGTGGGTCACGAACGGCCGCGCCACCGCGCCGCCCGGGATCGCCTGCATCATCGGTGTCTCGACCTCGAGGAAGGCGTGCTGGTTCAGGTAATCGCGGATGCCCTGCACCAGCTGCGTCCGAACCCTGAAGGTCTCGCGGCTGGCCTCGTTCATGATCAGATCGAGGTAGCGCTGACGATAGCGGCTCTCGGTGTCGGAGAGCCCATGCCATTTCTCGGGCAATGGCCGCAGCGACTTGGTCAGCAATCGCAGCTGGTCGACCTTGATCGAGAGTTCGCCGGTCTTGGTGCGAAACAGCTGACCGCTGACACCGACGATGTCGCCGAGGTCGAGCTCCTTCTTGAACCAAGCGTATTCGTCCGCGCCAATCTGGTCACGCTGCACGAACAGCTGGATGCGCCCGCTCATATCCTGCAGATGGGCGAAGCTCGCCTTGCCCATGACCCGACGGCTCATCAGGCGGCCCGCCACCTTGGCGCACACGTTGCGCGTCTCGAGCTCGGCGCCATCCATCTCGCCATAGTGGGCATGCAGCTCACCGGCAACGACGTTGCGACGGAAATCGTTTGGGAAGGCGACGCCCTGCTGGCGGATCTGGGCCAGCTTCTCACGCCGCTGCGCGATCAGCTTGTTCTCGTCCTGCTCCAAGTGCGCGGAGGGGTTGTTGGTGTCGTTCGACTGCGTTTCGTTCATAGCTCGCGCTCAGAGACCGCTCTTGAGGCTGGCCTCGATGAATGGGTCCAGCGCGCCATCCAGCACGGCCTGGGTGTTGCCCGTCTCGACATGGGTACGCAGGTCCTTGATACGCGACTGATCGAGCACGTAGGACCGGATCTGGCTACCCCAGCCGATATCGGACTTGCTCTCCTCGAGCGCCTGCTGCTCGCTGCGGCGCTTCTGCATCTCCAGCTCGTAGAGCTTGGCCTTGAGCTGCTTCATCGCCTGATCCTTGTTGGCATGCTGGGAGCGGCCGTTCTGGCACTGGGTCACGATGTTGGTCGGCAGGTGCGTGATGCGCACGGCCGATTCGGTGCGGTTGACGTGCTGTCCGCCGGCGCCGGAAGCGCGATAGACATCGATGCGCAGGTCGGCCGGATTGATCTCGATCTCGAACGAGTCGTCGATCTCCGGTGACACGAAGACGGCCGCAAAGGACGTATGGCGCCGGTTGCCGGAGTCGAATGGTGATTTGCGCACCAGCCGATGGACGCCGGTCTCGGTGCGCAGCCAGCCGAACGCATAATCCCCCTGAACCGCGACGGTCGCTGATTTGATCCCGGCGACGTCACCGGGCGATGCCTCGGTCAGCTCGGCCTTGAAGCCGTGATTCTCGGCCCAGCGCAGGTACATGCGCAGCAGCATCTCGGCCCAGTCCTGGGCCTCAGTCCCTCCGGAGCCGGCCTGGATATCGACGAACGCGTTGTTCGAGTCCATCTCGCCCGAGAACATGCGGCGAAATTCGAGCTCGCCGACCTGCTTCTCGTAGCCCTCCAGATCGGAGATGACCGCGTTGACGGTCTCGGCATCCTCCTCTTCGGCCGCCATCGCCAACAGGTCATCAGCATCGCCGAGCCCTTCATCGAGCTCGCGCATGGTACTGACCACCGCCTCAAGCGAAGCGCGCTCGCGACCGAGCGCCTGCGCCCGTTCCGGGTCAGACCAGACCTCGGGCTGCTCGAGCTCGCGCAACACCTCGGTCAGCCGTTCCTGCTTCTCGGCATAGTCAAAGGTACCCCCTAAGGAGCTCGACACGCCCCTTGAGATCGGCGATCTGATTTCGGACCGGGTTGATGTCCTCCATGAGGACCTCCGCTAACGATAAAACCATCAATGATAACGCAGCCAAACCGGCGCGGCAGCTCAATCCAACGCGCCCTATCGATCGACTATACTCGAGTCAGGCCCTTTCGACCGGAGGGAATCATTCCATCATGGCCCGCCTCCCCCGCTTTGCGCTTCCCGGCTATCCGCAGCACGTCATCCAACGCGGCAACAACCGACAACCGATCCTGCGTGACGAAGAGGACTATTGGGTGCTCTGGGGGCGATTGCGCGAGGCTGCGTCCAGGTTCCAATGCGACATCCATGCCTATGTGCTGATGCCGAACCACTTCCACCTGCTGCTGACCCCCTGGGTAGAAAACGGGATCGGCAAGCTGATGCAATACACGGGACGGTATTTCGTCCAGCACGTCAACGACCGTTACGCGCGCACCGGCACGCTCTGGGAAGGACGCTATCGCGCAACCCTGCTCGATCCGGAGGCGTTCCTGCTCGCGGTCAGCCGCTACATCGAGACCAATGCAGTGCGCGCCGGACTGGTCGCATCCCCAGATGACTACGATTGGTCGAGCTATCCGGCTAACGCCCTCGGTGTCGAAGACGAGCTGATCGCCCGTCACCCGCTCTACAACGCCTTAGGCAACCATGCCTTGGAGCGTCAAGACGCCTATCGCAAGACCTTCGATCAGCCCCCGGATACGGCCTTCCACGAGCGGCTCAGGGCCGCGACCAACAAGGCATGGGTGCTCGGCGACGAAGCCTTTTGCCGTGACATCGAAACCAGACTCAACCGTCGGGCGCGCCCGCGGCCTCGCGGCGGCGACCGCCGTTCCGAAGCCTACCGCCAGGGGCTTCGAGCGAACAAGTACCCTTCTCAGCCGGATCAGTCAGCAGCCAGCTCCTGAGAACGCTGCCTCAAACGAGACAACATCGCATTGTCCCAGTGGCTGTCCGGCCGACATACTGGGTCGTTCCGATACGACCGCAAGCCGATGAGAATCCGTTATGTCGAAGATCCATGTTGCTCGCGCGCATCACCTCGGCCTCGACGCAGCACGCGCCGAAGTCGAGCGCATCGCCGCGCGCGTGCGCGACGAATACGGTGCCGAATACCAATGGGAAGGTGATGTCCTGCACTTCAAGCGCGCCGGCATCTCCGGTGCGATCGCGGTCGCTGACGATTCGATGGATCTCACGATCAGGCTCGGGCTGCTGCTGACCCCGATGAAGCCCCAGATCGAAGAACGCCTGACGCGAAAGATCGATGAGGCATTGGCGCGCTATCAAGCCCAGCACGACGACGGTGGGCAAGGCCGCTGAGCCCGCTGGACTCATCCTCGACCGGCTGCCTTCGGAGCGACCGTCTGCCGCGACGCCCTCGTTCAGCGCGCATCCGACGATCGAGCCCATCCAGGCTCATCGCGCGCAGACCCCATCGCGCGCTGTATCGAATCAATCGCCGCCTTGATCAGACCCGTTGGCTGGTACCGTCGCGCCAAGGTCAAGCACCCCTTCAGCCGACTGTTCTTGGGCAAGAACAGGCGCCTTCAACCATTAGACAGCGTCGAGGAAATCTTTGGATCACCCTGAGTATGCAGAAAATTTCTTTTCTTTTATTCTTGTTTTTTTCACTCGACCTGCCTAAGCTATCGAGGTGGGGGAAGCACTGGTGCGGGGGAACGACGCCTGTATCGCAGGCGTCGGCACCAGCTGCCCGTCTTTGGGCGGCACGCTAGATCACGCGTTGGGGCAAAGTGATGAGCGGAACAGAGAGCGAAGCAAGCGCCCTGGACGATCACCCGGCCAACACCGTCGAATCGTCTGGCATCGACCGGCGCCAATTCATCGGGACCATCGGAGCAGCGAGCGCAGCGCTGCTGCTCGGCGTGCCCATGTCGGAGGCGGCGGCATCCAGTTCGGCGCTGCAGAGCCAATTGGTCAGACTGGTCAAACGCCAGCGCGCTCAGGGGATCATCCGACCGGACGAGCGGACCTCATGGTCCGTCTACGATTTTACCGGTCGCAAGAAGCTCGTCTCGATCAACGAAGACATCCCCCGGCAGGCCGCGAGCATGATCAAGCCCTTCGTGGCCCAGGCGTTCTTCTACACGATGCAAGAGCGCCGCGGGACCTTGCGCTACACCGGGAGTGTGCGCGACACGATGGAGCGGATGATCTGCCACAGTAGCAACTCTGCAACAAACGAGATCATGGACCTGGTCAGCCGCTACAACGGCGGCAATGGCCCTCGAGATGTCGAGCGCGTGCTCAAGCGCCATGCCGGCGGTGTCTTCCAGCAGACCAGCATCGTCGAGCGCATCCCGGCGAATGGCCGTACCTACCGCAACAAGGCATCAGCGCACGATTACAGCCGGTTCCTGTGGGCACTCTGGCACGATCGCATGCCGCATTGCGAGGAGGTCCGCGAGCTGATGTCGATCCCGAACCACGATCGCATCACGCGGCGGGTGCGCGGGATGCCTGCAAACATTCGCGTCTATGATAAGACCGGCTCAACGGCAATGCTGTGCGGAAACATGGGGATCATCGAGTGCCAGGATCGGCGCGGACGGCCGCGACCTTACACCTTCATCGGGATCATCGAGAAGAGCCAACGTACCAATTACTACACGACCTGGATCACCAACCGCAGCAACGCCATGCGAGAGGTATCGGGTTTGGTCTATAACTATATGCGCGAGCAACATCAACTCGTCTAACCAACCTCGACCACCTATCCAGCCCGTCAGGCGGCTCGGCTTGCCGAAGCAGTCTTGATGCCGTGATGGGTGCAGCTAGCGCAGACCAAGCACGTCCTGCATATCGAACTGACCGCGGTCGCGCTCGGCGATCCAACGGGCCGCCCGGCAAGCACCGCGCGCGAAGGTCATCCGGTTCGTCGCCTTATGGGCGATCTCGACGCGCTCGCCGTCAGCCGCGAACCAGACACTGTGCTCGCCCACGGTATCGCCGGCCCGGACGGTCTCGAACCCAATCGTCTGGCGCTCACGCGGGCCGGTATGACCTTGGCGCCCGTAGACTGCAACCTCCTCGAGATCGCGTCCGAGCGCGTCTGCCACGACCTCCCCCATCCGTAACGCCGTACCAGATGGCGCATCCACCTTGTGGCGGTGATGCGCCTCGATGATCTCGATATCGACCTCGTCACCCATCACCCGGGCCGCGAGGTCCAAGAGCTTAAAGCAGAGATTCACGCCCACGCTCATATTCGGCGCCAGCACCAGCGCCGTATCGATTGCCGCCTCGTTGACCTGCTCGAGCTGATCCGGCGTCAAACCGGTGGTTCCAATCACCATCCGGCACCGCGCATCGCGGCAAAGCTCGAGGTGATGCATGGTCGCGCGCGGGGTCGTGAAATCGATCAGCACATCGAAGTCCGCCAAGACCTCGTCCAGGTCAGGCCGGATCGCGGCACCAATCGGCCCGATGCCCGCCAGCTCGCCCGCATCGACGCCAACCAGCGTGCTGTCTGACTGCTCCGTCGCCGCGGTGACTTCAAGCCCCTCGGTTGCATGCGCAGCGGTGATCAGGGTTCGGCCCATCCGGCCGCCCGCGCCGGCGACAGCTATCCGAATCGCTTCCATTAATCTTCTCCTGTGGGGTCAGAATCGATGGCCTTACGATAACCGAGCCGAACGCCGGCGAGAAGTCTCGACCGCTAGCCACTCGTGACAGCGTCCGCCGCTTGCGGCGGAGCGCAAGATCGATCCGATCGATCTCACGAGGCCCAGATCGCCCACTGCGCCCTTGCAAGCGAAGGGCACAAACCTCAGGCCTCAGCGCGCGGGGATAGCCGTCGGACCGGAAAGCAACCGATCGCGTCAGCTTCAGCAGCGGGGATGGATGGCTGCAAGCCGGGGCGCAGCAGCCGAGCTAGAGCCCCATCTTCTCGAAGAAGCTCTTGACGCCGTCGAGCCAGCTGCTCGACTGCGGGCTATGGTGCTTGCCTCCAGCGCTCACACTGTCATCGAACTCGCGCAGCAGCTCCTTCTGCCGTTCGGTCAGGTTCACGGGCGTCTCGACGACGACGCGACAGAGTAGGTCGCCCACCGGACCGCCACGCACGGGCTTGACCCCCTTGCCGCGCATCCGGAACAGTTTGCCGGTCTGGGTACCAGCCGGCACCTTGAGCATCACCTTCCCATTGAGTGTCGGGACCTCCATCTCGCCGCCGAGCGCGGCGGTGACGAAGCTGATCGGGACCTCGCAGAAGAGGTGGCTATCCTCGCGCTTGAAGATTGGGTGATCCTCGACCACGACCTGCACATAGAGGTCGCCGGGCATCCCGCCGCGCTCGCTCGGCTCACCCTCGCCGGCCAAGCGGATGCGATCGCCGGTATCGACCCCGGCAGGAACCTTGACCGAAAGGGTCTTCTCCTCCTTTAGACGCCCAGCACCGCGGCAATGCCGACAGGCCTCCTCGACCACCTTGCCGGAGCCCCGGCACTCGGGGCAGGTCTGTTGGATCGAGAAGAACCCCTGCTGCATCCGCACCTGACCAACGCCATGGCAGGTCGGGCACTCCTTGGGGCGGGTACCGGGCTTCGCACCCGTGCCGCCGCAGTGGTGGCACTCCACCGTGGTCGGAATCCGGATCTTGACGTCCTTTCCGGTCACGGCCTCTTCGAGTGTGAGCGAGAGGTCGTAGCGCAGATCGGCCCCACGCGCACCGCGACGTCCGCCGCCGCGGCCGCCAAAGATATCGCCGAAGACATCACCAAAGATGTCGGAGAAGCCACCCGCACCGAAGTCGCCGGGCCCGCCGCCGAAGCCGCCCTGACCGCTGACCCCGGCATGGCCGAATTGGTCATAGGCACTGCGCTTGCGCGCATCGGTCAGCACATCATGCGCCTCCTTGGCTTCCTTAAACTTGGCCAGCGATTCGGCATCGTCCGGGTTGCGGTCCGGGTGATACTTCATCGCAAGGCGGCGAAACGCCTTCTTGATGTCCTGCTCGCTGGCATTCCGGCTCACGCCGAGGACTTCGTAGTAGTCGCGTTGAGACATTCGCGTGGTCGGTCAGTCGGTTGATAAGGGAGGTCGAGGATGAGGATGCCGGGCTGCACCACTCCTGCTGCAGTCGGTACGAGCCACTCCAAAACGAAACGGCGCGCGAGCCGAGCCCGCGCGCCGTGGCCTGGCCGGAAGCCCAGGCCCAGAGTCGCGCCGGCCCTCAGCGCTTGTCGTCTTTGACCTCTTCGAACTCGGCATCGACGACATCGTCGGCACCGGCGTTGGCACTGCCCTGGCTGGAGGATTCGCTGCTGGCGCTGCCATCCGCAGCACCGCCGCCCTGATCCTGCGCATAGAGCCGCTCGGCCATCTTACCGGAGGCCTCGCCGAGGGCTGTCGTCAGCGACTCGATCTTGTCCTTGTCTTCGCCCTTCATCGCTTCTTCGAGCTCCTTGATGGTGCTCTCGATCCGGTCCTTCTCGCCCGCCTCGAGCTTGTCCTCGCCGAGCTGCTCCATCGACTTGCGCGTCGCATGGATCATCGAGTC
>JAAAOQ010000263.1 GCA_009908845.1 Gammaproteobacteria bacterium | reverse complement strand
TCCAGCAACGGGTGATTCCGGCCGCGCTCGAGGGACGGGATCTGCTCGTCTCGGCCGCGACCGGCTCCGGTAAGACCGCCGCTTTCCTACTACCGATCCTGCAGCGCCTCAGCGAGGAGCCGGCCCCGGACGGCGGCATCCGCGCCCTGGTCCTGGTGCCGACCCGCGAGCTCGCCCATCAGTCCCAGGCCGAGTTCCTGGCGCTGGGTCGGCGCACCCGGCTGACCGCCGCGGTCATCATCGGCGGCGAGGGCCGCGGACGGCAGGTCTCAACACTGCGCAAGAACCCAGACCTGGTCATCGCCACGCCCGGACGGCTGCGCGAGCATCTCGAGACCGGCGAGGCCGACCTCTCCGAACTCGGTTTCCTGGTGCTGGACGAGGCCGACCGCATGCTCGACCTCGGCTTCGCCGTCGACGTGCTCGCGATCATCGGCGCCAGCAATCCTGGGCGCCAATCGTTGCTACTCTCGGCCACCCTCAGGCACGGTGGGCTGCGACCGATTACCGACCGCCTGCTCAATGCGCCGCAGGTCATCGAGGTCGACCCGATTCGCGCGCCGCACCCCGATATCCGGCATCAGCTCATCCTCAGCGACGACCTGCCACACAAACAGACACAACTGCGCTGGCTGCTCGAGCAGGAGGAGTACGAGAAGGCGCTCGTGTTCGCGAACACCCGCGCCCGCGCCGAGGCCGTCGCGGACGGACTCATCGGTGCCCAGGTGCGCGCAGCAGCGCTGCACGGCGAGCTCGACCAACGCGAGCGCCGGCGGGTAACCGGCCTCTTCGAGCGCGATGCGATCCGGGTGCTCGTCGCCTCCGACGTCGCCGCGCGCGGACTCGATCTCAGCGGGGTCGAGCGCGTGATCAACCTCGACGTCCCGCGGAGCGGTACAGACTATCTCCACCGCAGCGGCCGCACCGGCCGGGCAGGCCGAGCCGGCGTCGCGATCACCCTTGTCAGTGGCCCGGAATGGAATAAGATGGAGTCGATTCTGCGCTGGCTGGACATCACGCCGGAGCTCCGACAGATCGCAGGGCTTGAGGCCCGTTTCCAGGGGCCGAACCGATCCGCGCGCCGAGCGAAAAAGGCATCCAGCAAATCGAATGGCCAACGCCCACCCGCTCAGAATGCCAAGGCGAAGGCAAAGCAACGCCCCAAACAGCGTGAGCGCGACCGCAAGAACATCGGAAAACGGCGCCAGTCAACCAACCAGTCAAGCAACCAAACCAACAACCAGGACACCGAGACCATCGAAGCGGGCTTCACACCACCGCGCCGACGCCATCAAGACCATTGAGCGAAATCCCTAAACGCGGCGTCGATAAGGGTGCCGTGATCCTGCCTTGGTCCAGCTGCAACGGGTAGCACAAGAGCAGTAAGGGCGCAACAAACGTCTGATTGACGAAGTAAAATAGTTCCTTTTTGACCGCCACGCTAGGGATTCAGCCAGGCGACGATCAAGCCCCCGCAAGAGCGCAACAGGCCCATCAGAACACGCATCCAGCCTGCAAGGGCTCTGATTTCGGCGGCCGCAAACGCAGCAGGCGGCAGGGGTTGCTAGCGCATTGAAAAGATGGGACCGTAGCCCCTCGTAACTCGGCACCACCGAGCTGCGCTCGGGTTGATATCCTCAAGCGGACTAGGCGAGCAAACCCAACCCAGGCCGACTAAGATTAGGGGCTAGATGCCCCGAACGGAAGGCAGTGCAGGGCCACCCGATTCAGTTCGCAAGGAGCCGCAATTGAAAGGCAAGACCAGAAATCCCGCGCTGGGTATCGCGCGACACAACGAGGCCGCGCTCGCGGCCCGCGACGCCGCCCGGCAAGCCAAGCAGCAGCTTGCCAGCGCCCCGATTTGGGCGCTGGCCTTTGGCGGCGGCCGGCATGAGCCCGAGTCGTTGCTTGCCGGCTTGCGCGAGGAGCTGGGGGATATCCCGATCATCGGCGGCAGCGCCGTCGGGCTGATCACCCGCGATGGCACAACCTTGACCGGGTTCGAGTGCGGTGTCCTGCTGTTCGCCGAGCCGTTCCTGCTCGAGGGTATCGCAACCGAAAGCGGTCTCGAGGACGCGTTCGCGACGGGTGAACGGCTCGGCCGAAGCCTTCAGAAGATCAGCGCCAGCGGCTCGACGGTGCTGCTCCTATATGACTCGATCCAGTCGAGCGAGCCAGTCGAGCTGCACACCGGCAGTCACCTGGTCGATGGCTTGCTCGCCGGCCTCGATGGGGACGCTCGACAGTTGATCGGGTGCGGGACGCTCGGCGATATGGCAATGCAGCACAGCACCATCTTCAACGGGCACGAGGCCTGCCAGCATTCCGCGGTCGCTGTCGCGATGCCGTCGACCCTTCAATGCCATGTTGGCATCACGCACGGCTGCTTCCCCGCCAGTGATTTCATGACCATCACCGCGATCGAGGGCGCCCGGGTCTTAGAGCTCGACGGACAGCCGGCGCTGGCGGTGGCGGCGGAGCACCTTGGTCTCTCGGACGAGGAGCTGGCGGCGGTCAACCCCGCCACCTTGCCGCTGACCCTCGGCGAGAAGCAGGGTGACCTCTTCGCGCCCTTCTCAGACCTCAACTACAACAACCGGCTTGTCGTCGCTGCCGACCCAGACGCCGGCGCACTGATCCTGACCGAAGCCGATTTCGCGGTCGGTGCGCGGGTGCAGCTGATGGGTATCGAGCCCCAGCGCATGATCGACTCGGCACAGGAACAGACGGAGCGACTGCTTGCCAGCCTCGGGGATCGGGAGCCGCTGTTCGCCCTCTATATCGACTGCGCCGGGCGCTCGATGGCATACAGCGGGACCGAAGAGGACGAGTCCGCACCGGTACGCCGTCTCATCGGTGAGCGCTGTCCATTGCTCGGGTTCTTCTCCGGGGTCGAGATCGCACCGGTCGCCAATCATCCGCGGCCCCTCGATTGGACCGGAGTCCTGGCTGTCTTCACCGCCACCGACGACTAATCACGGACTATCGTGGTGGATGATTCCCTGAAAGCACAACAGGCGATCGACTACTACCGCGAGCAATACGACGCCATGGGCGCGCGTCTGCTGCAGACCCAGCATGCGCTGCGCGCGGCGCGACGCGACGCCCAACTTCAACGGGTCATCGCGCGGATCGTTCAGCGCTTGTACATGATCGCCAGCCAAGAGGCACCGGGGTCGAGCGCAGATGCCCGGCTCGGCGACCATCTGGTCGCACTGCTGGTGGAGGCCCTTCAGATCGACTGTGCCGCCCTGCTGACCCAAAGAAGCCTTGGAAGCTTGAGCATCGAGCACGGCCTGGGCATCCATCTCGACTTCCAGCTTTTGCCGGCACTCGAGGCCTTGCCCGCGAGGGGGATCGATTCCGCCGCCGAGCAGGCCCCGGCCCCACTCGTCGCAGCACTGCAAGCCGAGGGCCTGCAGCGTTGGTTATGGGCAAGTTCTTCAGATCAGGACACCCTATTGCTGCTTGGGCACCGCCACGAACGCCCGATCAGCTCAGAGCTGACCTTCGAACCGGCGGACCAAGACGTTGCCGAGACCGTACTCGGCTTCTATCTAGCGTTGAAGGAACAGCGCGCCGCGCAGAATGATCTGCAACGGGCGAAGATCGATTACCGGACACTCTTTGAGAGCGCCCAAGATGCCTTCGTGGTCATCGACGGGGAGAATCTGCGTCTGGTCGACGCCAACCGTCAGGCGCAAGAACTGCTCGGTGCCGATTTAGAGATGCTCGAGCAGCGACCGCTGCTCGGCTGGCTCGCGGAGCCAGACCCGTCCAAGTGGCGCAGGCGCTGGCGGCGCGCGCTGGCCGGGCGGATGGAACAGCACGAGTGCCGACTTCGGAATGCGCACGGGGAGATCTTCTGGGTTGAGCTCAGACTGATCCGCATCGGCGACCAAAGCCGTGGCCGCGTCCTGCTCGTGGGCCGCGACATCAGTAAGCGCAAGCGCGTCGAGGAACGGCTGCGCCATTACGCGTTTCGTGACGAGCTGACGCAGTTGCCAAATCGTGCACTGATGTATCAGCGCATCGAGCAAGCGCTTGAGCGGCAGCGAAAGGACCCGACGCAATGGTTCGCGCTGTTGTTCCTGGACCTCGACCGCTTCAAGACCGTCAACGACAGCCTCGGCCATAGCCTCGGCGATCGGCTCTTGGTCGCTATCGGCCAGCGCCTGCTGGGCTGCCTCGGCAAGGACGATAGCATCGCCCGGCTCGGCGGTGACGAATTCCTGATCCTACTCGACCGGCTCGCCCGGCCGAGGGCGGCGCAAGCGATGGCGCAGCGTTTGGAGGAGGCCCTCAGTACCCCGATCACTGTCAACGGACACGAGATCTTCACCAGCGCCAGCATCGGCATCGTGCTCGGGAACGGCCGCTACAACCACCCGGAGGCAATGCTGCGCGACGCCGATATCGCAATGTATCAGGCCAAGCGCCAACAGAGCCGCGAACGTCGTTTTGCTGTCTTCGACCCGGCGATGCATGCTCGCGCCCTCGCTGAGATGGAGCTCGAGCGGGACCTGCGGCGCGCACTCGAGCGCAACGAGTTCCTGCTCTACTACCAGCCCATCGTCTCGTTGGCCGATGCGCGCATCACCGGCTTCGAGGCGCTGGTTCGCTGGCAGCATCCGGAGCGCGGCCTGGTTCCTCCGGACCACTTCATCCCGCTGGCCGAAGACACCATGCTGATCCTCGAGATCGGCCGCTTCGTCATGGGCGAGGCCTGCAACCAGGCCGTCAAATGGGCCGAGCGTTTTCCGAACCCGCCCAAGATCAACGTGAATCTATCGGGCCGGCAGTTCGTCAACAGCCGCATGGCCGAGGACACCAGCGAATTGGTGAGCCAGTTCGCGTGCCCAACCTCGCTGATCAACCTCGAGATCACCGAGAGCGCCATCCTGACCGACACCGAGCAGGCGCTCGCAGGACTCGAGAAACTGCACGCCCAGGGCTTCGAGTTGAGCATAGACGACTTCGGGACCGGCTACTCATCACTCAGCTACCTGCACCAATTCCCGTTCGACACCATCAAGATCGACCGTTCCTTTGTCGAACCGCTGGTTCGAGAGCCGCGCACCGCAGCGATCGTCACCGCGATCATCCGGCTCGCCGAGATCCTCAATAAGAAGGTCGTCGCCGAGGGTATCGAGACGCCTGAGCATCTAACGGTGCTCCAGCAGCTCGGCTGCACCTACGGCCAGGGCTATCTGTTCTCGCGCCCGGTCGACGCGTCAACCGCCGAGGAGATGTTGACCAAGTCGCCCTGGTAGCGGACCGAGCAACTGACCTTGTGGGCTGGGCGCGCTTGCGGGCAGCGACGCACCTCATGCGTAACGTCGCCGTTCGCCCTCACCATCAACATTCACCACACAGCGGCCGCAGAGCTCCGGATGTGTCCCATGGGTGCCAACATCAGCGCGATGGTGCCAGCAGCGAACGCATTTGGTGTGCTCGCTCGGCCGAATTCGCACTGCTAAGCCGTCCAGATCGGTGTCCTCGGCCTCAGCCTCGCGCTCGGTGAGCGGGTAGACACTGGCCTCGGAGGTGATCAGCACGAAGCGCAATTCGTCGCCGAGCCGGCGCAGCAGACCCTCGAGATCGGGCGCGCAGTAGAGATCAACCTCGGCATCGAGCCCGGCGCGGATCAGGCCCTGGGTCCGGGCGGCCTCGAGCCGGCGGCCGACCGCGGTGCGCACCGCCAGCACCTGGTTCCAAAAGTCACGGTCGTAGAGGTCACCGTCATCGAGCGCGAACAGGCCCGGATACCAGACGGCCGTGAATACGGTCTCGTCGCGCTCGCCGGGCAGGTGCTGCCAGATCTCGTCGGCGGTGAAGCTCAGGATCGGCGCCAGCCAGCGGCTCATCGCCTCGATGATGTGGTACATCGCGGTCTGGCACGAGCGCCGCGGCAGGCTGTCGGCGCCGGTGGTGTATTGGCGGTCCTTGATCACGTCCAGATAGAAGCCACCCATATCGACCACACAGAAATTGTGCAGTCGGTGGTAGATCAGGTGGAACTGGTAGTCGCGGTAGGCAGCGACGATCTCCTCTTGCAGCTGCAGCGCACGGTCGACCGCCCAGCGGTCGAGCTCGATCATCTCGGCGGCCGGCACCTGATGCCGTGACGGGTCGAAGCCATTCAGGTTCGAGAGCAGGAAGCGGGCGGTATTGCGGATGCGCCGGTAGGCATCGGCAGTGCGCTTCAGGATCTCGTCGGAGACCGCCATCTCGGCGCGGTAGTCGGTGGCCGCGACCCAGAGCCGGATGATGTCGGCGCCCAGGGTCTTCATCACCTGCTGCGGCTGGACCACGTTGCCGAGCGACTTGGACATCTTGCGCCCGTGCTGATCGACGGTGAAGCCGTGCGTCAGCACCTGCTGGTACGGCGCAGCGCCGACCATCGCGACCGAGGTCAGCAGCGACGACTGGAACCAGCCGCGGTGCTGGTCCGAGCCTTCTAGGTAGAGGTCAGCCGGGCGGCGCAGGCCGGCCCAGTCGCCCCCCGTCCCGTCACCGGCTGCCGGTACGCCGCCCGCATGCTCGCCGTCCGCTCGCTTGCCACCCGCGTGGTCGCTGCCAGAGTGCTCACGGCCAGAATGGGCGCCGCCAGAGCGCTCAAGGCCCGCCGATTGCTCACTGTCGGATGCGCCATCGCGCCCGTTCAGGGTCTCGGCGGCCGCGCCGCGATCGAGCACGCAAGCATGGGTGACGCCCGAGTCGAACCAGACATCGAGGGTGTCGTGCACCTTCTCGTAGCGCGCGCCCTCATCGGGGCCGAGTAGGTCCTCGGCGCGCAGCTCGAACCAGGCGTCGATGCCCTTCGCCTCGATACGCGCGGCGACCTCCTCGATCAGCACCTCGGTGCGCGGGTGCAGGGCGCCGCTGTCCTTATCGACGAACAGCGGGATCGGCACACCCCAGGTGCGCTGGCGCGAGATACACCAGTCCGGGCGGTTGCGCACCATCCCGTCGATGCGCGACTGGCCCCAGTCCGGCATCCAGCGCACCGCTTCGATCTCGCGCAACGCCGCCGCGCGCAGGCCCTGCTGGTCCATGCTGATGAACCACTGCGGGGTGGCGCGGAAGATGATCGGGGTCTTATGCCGCCAGCAGTGCGGATAGCTATGGGTGAAGCGCTGCTCGCGCACCAGGGCGCCGTTCGCCTGCAATGTCTCGATCACCTGCTGGTTGGCGTCGAAGACGTTCTCGCCGGCGAACAGCGGTGTCCCTTCGACGAAGCGGCCGTCGCCGCCGACCGGATTGTCGACCGCGAGCTGGTAGCGGCTGCCGACGACATAATCGTCGAGCCCATGCCCGGGCGCGGTGTGCACGGCCCCGGTGCCGGCCTCGAGCGTCACATGCTCGCCGAGGATGACCGGCACCTGGCGCTCGTAGAACGGATGCTGCAGCGCCAGCCCCTCGAAGGCGTCGCCGCGCCCATAGGCGATGACCCGGTGGTGCGGGATGCCCCAGCGGTCCATGGTGTCCTTGAGCAGCCCCTCGGCGACCAGCAGCCGCTCCTCGCCGTGCGGGCCGTCGGCGGCGACCTGCACCAGTGCGTACTCGAGCTCCGGATTCAGCGCGACGGCCTGGTTGGCCGGCAGGGTCCAGGGCGTCGTGGTCCAGATCACCACCGACATCGGCCCCTGACCCTGCCCCTCCGGCACCGCATGGCAGCGTCCGAGCAGCGTCTCGGGGTCGCTCACCGCGAAGCGCACGTCGATCGCGCTCGACTCCTTGTCGGCATATTCGACCTCGGCCTCGGCCAGCGCCGAGCCGCAGTCGATGCACCAGTGCACCGGCTTCGAGCCCTTGTGCAGATGACCATTGGCGACGATGCGCCCGAGCGCACGCACGATGTCGGCCTCGAAGCGCGGCGCCATGGTCAGGTACGGGTGCGCCCAGTCGCCGAGCACGCCGAGGCGCTCGAAGTCGGCGCGCTGACCGTCGACCTGGCGCGCGGCATAGTCGCGGCAGGCATGGCGGAACTGGGTCACGCTGATCTTCTGCCCCGGCTTGCCCTGCTTGCGCTCGACCTGCAACTCGATCGGCAGCCCGTGGCAGTCCCAGCCGGGCACATAGGGGGCATCCAGCCCGTCCAATGTGCGCGACTTGACGATGATGTCCTTGAGCACCTTGTTGACCGCATGGCCGATATGGATCTCGCCGTTCGCGTACGGCGGGCCGTCGTGCAGGATGAAGGTCTCGCCGCGCGCGCGGGCCTCGGCGCGCGCGGCACGCACCTGGCCGTAGACATCGAGCGCCTGCCAGCGCTTGAGCATCTCCGGCTCGCGTTGGGCCAGATTCGCCTTCATCGGGAAGCCGGTCTTGGGCAGGTTCAGGGTATGTTTGTAGTCGGTCACTGCTTCAAAAACCCGTTGTCCATGCGGGCGCTTCCGGTGAGCACCCGATCTGATTCAGTTCTTGCAGAGACTACCAGACTCGCCCGTCCCCTGGCGCTTGCCACCGAGGGTCTTGTATCGAGCGAGGCCGAGTGGGGAGGGCTCGCTCGCACCCGCAGGCGCAGGGAACCGGCTACAAGCTGTTTGCGATTCGAGCACAACGAGGGCGGCGAATCATCAGCCTGCGCAAGGCCAACAATCAGGAGTACGTGGAAGTCAAGCTAGGCGACTAATCGCGAGGTCGCGCTAGCGGTTCATCCCCGCAGGCGCGGGGAACACGGCGGGAAGGGTTGCGGCTTGGGCGGCTTCCAGGTTTCATCCCCGCAGGCGTGGGGAACACTCTTCTTGCTTGATCGCCGGCGGGACCGATTCCGGTTCATCCCCGCAGGCGCGGGGAACACGCTTCCAGGAAGCTCTTGTTTTCATGGAACAAAAACGAGCACCAAAAATCTACCAACTTTTCCGCAGTCTGAAAAGCGGCGACATGATCCGAATTGTTAATGAGCTTGATACGGCTCATTAGGCGGCAGGAAGCTGACAACCCGCCTCAGCGGATGGGTCGCCAGTCGGCTTGAATCAGATTACGCGCTGTGCTGCTGAACACGAGACCGACCTCGAAGAGTCCCTTGCCCGGCGCAGCGCGATATTTCTCGCTGTAGCCGCGCGCCTGGATCTGAGCCAAGGCCGGGTTGCTGGCAGGCATCGCTGATGCCTCAGCGGGGCATTCAGCGCCAGCGCCAGCGCCAGGACCAGCCCCAGCGGCGTCCGCCTTCGCCCCTACCCCGGCGTCACCATCAATCCCTGCGTCCGTCCTCGCAACCACTACTGCATCCAGGGCTGGATGCGCGCGCTCAGGCGGGTCGAACGAGGCCGACACCTCCTCGCCCTTTGGGGGTGCAGGCGCTGACGCCACGCTCGCAGCCGAATCGGGTGCCAAGGCAGGGGCGATTCCCGGCAGACCGGCGTCGCGATCGTCGCGGCGTCGTCCCTCCCGCACCAGCTTGATCTCGATGACGTAGATGTAGCCGCCGAGCTTGATGGTCAGATCGACCTGGCCGTGATTGGTCAGGTCCTCCGGAATGATCTCGGCATCCAGGCTGGCGAAGAAGGCATAGAGCACACTGGCATAGTAGCCCTCAGCATCAGGGAGATCGTTGCCAGTGAAGTTGCGCCAGGGGATGCTGGCGAACAGGCGCTTGATGGTGGCGATCAGCGCAGGGAGATCGGCTTGCAACAAGGCTTCGCCAAGGCCGCGCTTATAGCTCAGGCGCGTGTCGCTAATGCCGGCATAGGCATCGATGAATTGGTTGTTCAGC